>JALZBI010000459.1:1962-2425 GCA_030947565.1 Actinomycetota bacterium | reverse complement strand
GAGCAGCACCTCGTCGCGGACGGCGCGACACACGATCGTGCTCGCCGCGCGCTGGGGTGCCCAGGCCACGGCCCGGGCGACGTCGGGTGACGACCAGTCCGACGGCGGGCCCGGCGGTCCACCGCCGATCCGGACGGTCCCGGAGGTGGGCTCGACGAGCCCGCCGAGGGCCTCCAGCAGCGTGGACTTCCCCGAGCCGCTGGGGCCGACGACCGTGGTCGTCTCCCGGGACCGAGCGACGAGGTCGACGCCGTCGACGGCCAGGGACACCCGGTCGGCCCCGTTGAGCGGACGGGACGTCAGGCGTACAGAGAGGTCGGTCGCCTCGGCCACGACCGCCTGCGGGTCGGCGCCGGCCGATCGTTCGTCGAACAGCCCCACGAGGTCAAGCGGTTCGGGATCGGGCCAGCCGGGCACCCAGATACCGGCCTCGACGAGCATCGCTCCCTGGTCGGCCAGGACC
>JALZBI010000459.1:0-1952 GCA_030947565.1 Actinomycetota bacterium | reverse complement strand
GGTCGAGCCACGGGCCGAGCCGGTGCTCGACAACGACGAGGGTCAGGCCGCGCGCACGGACCGCGTCGCCGACCACGGCGCGCACCGCCGCCGCGTTGCCGGGGTCGAGCATGGCCGTCGGCTCGTCGAGGAGGAGCACCCGGGGCGACATGGCCAAGGCTCCGGCGAGGGAGAGCCGTTGCTGCTCACCGCCCGAGAGCGTCTCGGTGCGGGCCGCGGCGAGGTGACCGAGTCCGACCTCGGCCAGCGCCTGAGCGACCGGCGGACCCATCTGCGCCCGCGGCATACCGACGTTCTCGAGCCCGAAGGCGACGTCCCGCTGGACCGTCGACGCGACCACCCCGGCTCCCGGGTCCTGGAGGACGAGGCCCACCGCGCCCGACACCACGCCCGGTTCGACGCCGTCGACCCGGACCGATCCGGACAGGTCGCCCGCATCGGCTGTGAGCAGCAGCCCCGCCATGGCCCTCAGCAGCGTTGACTTGCCGGACCCGCTGGGCCCGACGAGCAGGACGCGCTCACCCGACGCGATCCGCAGGGTGAGGTCGTCGAGCACCGGCCGGGCGCGACCGTAGGGGCGCCAGGTCAGGTGGTCGACCTCGATGCTCGCGCCGGCCGGGGCGGCCCCGGGTCCGGCGCCGGCCGCTACGTCGCGCCGGACGTCAGACAGTGCCCGCCTCCCTGACCTCCTGGCCCGGCGGCAGGGCGTTCAGCGCGCCCGCGCGGGCCAGCCCTCGGACGAGCAGCCACCCCAGCCCTCCGGCGACGACCGCCCCTGAGGCAGTGAGCAGGAGGAGGTAGAGGACCTTGTAGCCCAGGTCCCACTCGGTCCAGTAGGCGTACCACTCGTAGAGCGCCTCGAGGGGGGCGGCCAGCGCGCCGGCGAGCACCGCGGCGCCGAGGCCGAACGACGCATACGCGAGGATCGCGAAGCCGATCTCGGCGCCGAGGCCCTGCAGCACGCCGGAGACCAGGGTCGATGCTCCCCACTTGTTGCCGATGAGCGCCTCGACCGTGGCGGCGATGAGCTCGGCGAACAGCGCCGCGCCGGGACGCCGGACGATGAGCCCGCCGACGACACCCGCCATGAGCCACGGGCCGCCGACGAGCCCCACGAGCGGCGGGAACGCGAGCGTCAGGGCGTCGCTGGGGACGCCGTACACGAGGTCCCAGGCCCAGTAGGCGACCCCGAGCGCCACACCGACGAAGGCACAGGTCAGCAGGTCGATGGTGCGCCACCGGGCCAGCGGCCGGGTCGCAAGGATGGTGCGGGGTGAGGTGATGCTCATGGTTCCTCCCGGGTGTGCGACTGGTTCCCGGGGGAGGCACGCCTCGGCCGCCTCGCCCCTCCGGGCCCGGTGAGCCGACGCATACCTGAGATGAAAACCGACTCCCTTCGCCGGTGCTAACCGGAGCAGGTTCGAGGGTCTGCGGCGGACCGCACTCTCAGCGCTTTGGGGGCGCTCCCCTGTCGTTCGTGAAGATGACTTTACCCCCCGGGCGTGCAAGAGTCGTCCATCGGGAACAGGCATGGCCGGGCTTCGAGCGGGAAGAAGGGAACCAGACGATGGGCGTCCTCGGATGGCGGTTGTTGGGAACGGGGGCGGCGCTGGCCGCCGGTGCGGTCGCGACCAGGCTCGTCGGAGCGGGGTGGCGGCTGGCTGCCGGGCGTGACGCTCCTGGTGACCCGACCAAGCCCGATGAGGCGAGCTGGAAGGAAGCGATGCTGTTCGCCGCCATCACCGGCCTGGTCGTCGGAGCGGCCCGGGTGGCCGCCGAGCGCAAGGCCGCGGAGTACTATCTGAAGTCGACGGGTCACCTTCCGGGCGAGAGCTAGTGGTGTGTCTCGTCATTGGTTGACTGCTTGGAGGGCGACGCGCCCGCGGGCGACTTTGGCCAGGATGTCGTCGGCGGTTGCGGTCCACACGAATGGTTTGGGGTCGTTGTTGTGG
>JALZBI010000458.1 GCA_030947565.1 Actinomycetota bacterium | reverse complement strand
GGCCGGTCTTCACCTCCGGTGTCGACTACCTGGAGGCCGAGGAGGCCGGCGAGGAGTGGTTCGCGCACCGCGCCGACGGGTCCCGCGTCGAGTGGGAGCGGTACTCGGGGCATTGGCAGATGGCGACCTGGAACCCGGACTACCAGGAGCGGTGGTGCGACAACGTGGCCGATGACCTGGAAGACTCGCTGTGGGACGGGGTGATGGCCGACAACGACGTCTTCGACGACTATTACGGGCTGCGGCCGCCCTTGGAGGGGGGGCGTGACATGACGGCCCTGCGAGCGGCTCTGGACGAGCTCGTGCCGCGAGCAGGCCGGCGGCTCAACGACATCGGCAAGGTCCTCGTCCCCAACATCGCCGAGTCGCGGCGTGAGCCCGGGCGCTGGGCCCGGCACGCGGCATACGGCGGAGGGTTCGAGGAGGTCTTCCTCGCGTGGGGTGCCGACGACTACCTCGACCCGGCCAGCGCGGTCCGCCAGGGCGAGCAGGTGGCCGGCCCGGGCCTGACCATCATGCGCACCGCCTCCGACGGCACCACCGGGCACCCGAACTTCACCTACGGGCTCGCGGCGTTCTGGGTGTTCGGTGGTGGCCGCGGTGGTGGATACACCGCGACCGCCCACGACGGGTATGACGAGACCCCGTACATCCCCCAGCTCGACTGGGACCTCGGGACCCCCGTCGAGCCGTCGCAGGTGCGGGGCAACGCCTGGAGCCGCCGTTTCACGCGCGGATGGGCGGCGGTCAACCTCAACGAGCGCCGACGGCGCCAGGTGACCTTTCCCGTGCCGGACGGGCTCGTCGGCGCCGACGGTGACCCGGCCCCGAAGCGGGTGACCCTCGAGCCGCACCGAGGCGTCCTCTACGTCGATCCGCCGGCCTGAGACGGCCCAGACGGCCCAGACGGCTGTGATGACGGCCGGTGCGTCCGGCCGCGCGGTGGCGCGGCTGTTCGATCAGCGGCGGGTGAGCAGGACCACGGGGATGACCCGGTCGGTGGCCTTCTCGTACTCGGCGAACCCGGGGTAGCGGCGCTTCTGCTCCTCCCAGATGGGAGCCCGCTCGCCGGGAGCGAGCTCACGCGCCTGCACGGGCACCGTGTCGACGCCGCCGGACCCGTCGGCCACCTCGATCGCGAGGTCTGGGGTGGCCTTGAGGTTGTGGTACCACGCGGGGTTGACGTCCTTGCCGGCGTAGGAAGCGAATACCGCCCACCCGTCGTCAGCCGCGAGAAACATCACGGGACTGACCCGCGGCTCACCGCTCTTGGCCCCGGTCGTGTGGAGCAGCAGCAGCGGTGCGCCCTCGAAGTTGCCGCCGACCTGCCCGCCATTGCCGCGGAAGTCGGCGATGACCTTCTCGTTCCAGTCGCTCATCCCGCCACTGTATGCGCGGGCCTCGTCGCGGTCGGTTGGCCCCCGGCGCGGCACGGCGGACTGGCGGAGCACCGCATCGACTCGATCACAACCGCTGCATCACGGTCGGGCATACGGGCCCACCGTCGTTCGAGAACCCCGGGTGGCCGCGTCCAGCCGAGGTGAGCAAGATGGAGGGATGGACTACGTCAAGCTGGGATCGACAGGCCTCGACGTCTCGCGGATCGTGCTGGGCTGCATGAACTTCGGTGAGCCATCGCGCGGCAACCACGAGTGGACGCTCGACGAGGAGGCGTCCCGCCCGCTCATCCGCCAGGCGGTCGAGGCCGGCATCACCTTCTTCGACACGGCCAACGTCTACTCCGCCGGCAGCAGCGAGGAGATCGTGGGGCGGGCGCTCGCGGAGTACGGGCGCCGGGACGAGTTCGTCATCGCCACCAAGGTCAACGGCGAGATGCATACCGGGCCCAACGGAAAAGGACTGTCCCGCAAGGCGATCCTGGCCGAGATCGACCACAGTCTCCGGCGGCTCGGCACCGAATACGTCGACCTCTACCAGATCCACCGATGGGACCCGGCCGTGCCGATCGAGGAGACGCTGGAGGCGCTGAACGACGTCGTCCGCGCCGGCAAGGCCCGCTACATCGGAGCGTCGAGCATGTGGGCGTGGCAGTTCTCCAAGGCCCAGCACGTCGCGCGGGCGCACGGTTGGACGCCGTTCCGCTCGATGCAGGACCACTACAACCTGCTCAACCGCGAGGAGGAGCGGGAGATGTTCCCCCTGTGCGCCGACGAGGGCGTGGGCGTCATCCCGTGGAGCCCCCTAGCCCGTGGCCTGCTGACCCGCGAGTGGGGCACGACGACGTCGCGCAGCGAGACCGACTCCTTCGGCAAGACGCTTTACGACGACAGTGACAAGTCCGTCGTCGACGCGGTCGGTGAGGTGGCGTCAGCGCGAGGGATCTCGCGGGCCCAGGTCGCGCTGGCGTGGGTGCTGCGCAACCCCGTCGTGACCGGGCCGATCGTCGGCGCCACCAAGGCGTCCCA
>JALZBI010000121.1 GCA_030947565.1 Actinomycetota bacterium | reverse complement strand
GCGCCGGCGGGGTGGGAGAGGCCGTCGTCATGTGCTGTAGGCCGAGTTCTCGTGGACGTAGTCGTGGGTGAGGTCGTTGGTCCAGATGGTCGCGGCGTGCCCGCCGGCGTGCAGGTCGACGAGCACGAGCACCTGCCGAGCGGACAGGTCGACGCCGGTGCGGTGCTCGCCCACGCCGCCCGCACGGCATACCTGTACGCCGTTCATCGTGACGTCGAGCTCGTCGGCCTCGAACGCGGCGGCGGTGGTGCCGACGGCGGCGAGGACACGGCCCCAGTTGGGGTCGGCGCCGAAGATGGCGCACTTGAACAGGTTGTTGCGGGCCACCGCGCGGGCGACCTCGAGGGCGTCGTCGACCGAGGCCGCGTTGTGGACCTCGATCTCGATGTCGTGGTGGGCGCCCTCGGCGTCGGCGACGAGCTGGCGGGCGAGGTCGGCGCAGACGGACGTCACGGCCGCGCCGAGGTCGTGCGGTGCGACCCGCCGACCCGACGCCCCGGACGCCATCAGCAGCACGGTGTCGTTGGTGGACTGGCAGCCGTCGGAGTCGACCCGGTCAAAGGTGACGGCGGTCGCGTCCCGCAGTGCGGTGTCGAGCGCGGCGGCGTCGGTCACCGCATCGGTGACGACGACGACGAGCATCGTGGCCAGGGAGGGAGCGAGCATGCCCGCGCCCTTCGCCATCCCCCAGACCGACCAGCCGTCGCCCTCGTGCGCGGCCCGCTTCGGCACGGTGTCGGTCGTCATGATCGCCCGAGCAGCGTCGTCGTGACCGGCCGAGTCGAGGGCCGACGCGGCCGCGGCGACCCCGGCGAGGATGCGGTCCATCGGCAGCAGCTCGCCGATGAGGCCGGTGGAGCAGACGACGACGTCCGAGGCCGCGACGTCGAGCGCGGACGCCACCTCCTCGGCGGTGCGGTGGGTGTCCTGGAAGCCCTGCGCGCCGGTGCAGGCGTTGGCCCCGCCGGAGTTGAGGACGACCGCGTCGACCCGGCCGTCCCCCACCACGGTGCGCGACCACGTGACGGGTGCGGCGACGACCCGGTTGCAGGTGAACACCGCTGCGGCGTGGTGGTCGGGGCCGTCGTTGACGAGGAGGGCGAGGTCGGGCGAACCGCTGGCCTTGAGACCGGCGGTGACCCCGGCTGCACGGAACCCTTGCGGCAGAGGGGGACTGGAGGTGTGGTGGCTCACGGGGCGACTCCGGCGACGGGGAGACCAGCGGTCTCCGGCAGACCCAGCGCGATGTTCGCGCACTGGATGGCACCGCCTGCAGTGCCCTTGGTGAGGTTGTCGACCGCCGCGACCACGACGACCCGGCCCACCGACGAGTCGAACGCGAGCTGGAGGTGCACGGTGTTGGCCCCCAGCACGTCGGACGTCCGCGGCCACTGGCCGTCGGGGAGCAGGTGGACGAACGGCTCGTCGGCGTAGGCACCGTGCCAGGCCGCCCGCAAGGCCTCCGCCGAGGTGCCGGGACGCACCCGCGCCGTGCAGGTGGCGAGGATGCCGCGAGGCATCGGGGCGAGGGTGGGGGTGAACGAGAGGGTGACGGGCTCGCCCGCGGACAGGCTGAGGTTCTGGACGATCTCGGGGGTGTGCCGGTGGCTGCCGCCGACGCCGTACGGCGACATGGCTCCCATGACCTCCGAGCCCAGCAGATGGGGCTTCAGCCCCTTGCCCGCCCCGGACGTGCCGCTCGCCGCGACGATGACGATGTCGTGGGGCTCGAGTAGGCCGGCCTGGAGCCCGGGCGCGAGGGCCAGGGAGCACGCAGTGGGGTAGCAGCCGGGCACCGCGATCCGGGTCGCGCCCCGGAGACGGTCGCGTACCGAACCGCTGGCGAGGGGCAGCTCGGGCAGGCCGTAGGGCCAGCTGCCGGCGTGGTCGGTGCCGTAGAACTGGGTCCAGGCTTGCGGGTCGTCCAGCCGGAAGTCCGCGCCGCAGTCGACGACGACGGTCTCGAGGCTGAGCTGTCGGGCGATCTCGGCCGACGCCCCGTGGGGCAGGGCGAGGAAGACGACGTCGTGGCCGGCGAGGGTGTCGGCCGTCGTGGGGGCGAGGACGCGGTCGGCCACCGGCGTCAGGTGCGGGTGGACCTCACCGAGCCGCTTGCCTGCAGACGAGTCGGCCGTGACGGCACCGAGCGACAGCTCGGGGTGCCCGAGCAGCAGACGCACGATCTCGCCGCCGGCATACCCGCTCGCCCCGGCGACTCCTGCTGTGACCATGACGCATGACTATACACACGACCGTTGCTATATGCAGCAGTCGCCGGGGCGGGCTGGGGTCAGCGCTGGGTGGCGCCCACCGCGTCGGCCGCGGACCGGACCGCCGCGTCGCGGAAGCCGTTGACCTCGTCGGTCGTCAGCGTCCGGTCCGGTGCCCGGAAGGTGAGCCGGTAGGCCAGCGAGGTGTTCCCCTCGCCGACCTGCTCGCCCTCGTAGACGTCGAAGAGCCGCAGCTCCTCGAGGTAGTCGCCGGCTCCGGCCCGCACCGCCCGCGTCACCTCGGCGGAGGTGACCGTGCCGGAGACGACGAGGGCGATGTCGGAGAGCGCGGCCGGGAAGGTGGAGATCTCCCGATAGCGCGTCGTCGGCGCGCTGGCTTCCGTGAGCACCTCCACGTCGAGCTCCAGCGCACAGGTGCGGGCGGGCAGACCCAGGGCGGTGAGCACCTTCGGGTGCAGCTCTCCGGCGTGGCCGACCACGGTGCCGTCCGGCAGCTCGACCCGCGCGCACCGTCCGGGGTGCCACGGCGCCCGGTCGTGGTCGGCGACGACGACGACCTGGACGGCGAGGGCCTTCGCTACCGCCTGCACGCTCTCCACGGCGTCCTCCCACGCGGCGTGCCGACCAGGGCCCCACCAGCCGCCGCGCTCGATCTCACCCGTCAGGACCGCCGCGACGTGGCGGGGCTGGTGCGGGATGGCGCGCATGATGGCCTCGACCGTCTCCGCGTCCGGGCGGCGGTCGACGCCGGGCACGGGAGCGGTATGCGTGGCGCCGGCCTCGGGCAGCGTCACCATCCCGATCTCGAAGAGACCGAGGTCGTCACGCCCACGGGAGACGTTGCGGCGCAGGGCATCCACCAGGGTGGACAGCACCGAGGTGCGCATCAGCGGCGCCTCGTCGGAGAGCGGGTTGACGAGCCGAACCGCGTGTCGCCGCTCGTCGTCGGCGGCGAGCCCGAACGTGTCGGCCAGCCCCGTCGACACGAAGGGGTAGGTCAGCACCTCCACGAACCCGCGAGCCACGAGGGCGGTGGCGACGACCCGGCGAACCCGCTGGCCGTGCGTCAGACCACGACCGGCGGGCGGTGTGGAGGTGAGCGACGGGATCTTGTCGTAGCCGTCGATCCGCGCCACCTCCTCGGCGTAGTCGGGACCGTCGACGAGGTCGGGACGCCACGACGGCGGCGTGACCGTCAGTGGCCCCGAACCCGGGTCGACCACGGAGCAGCCCAGGTCGCGCAGGATCCCCGCCACCCGGTCGCGGGCGTACTGGACGCCCACCAGCCGGCTCGGCAGGTCGGCGTCCAGGGCGTACGCCTCGCGCGGGGAGGTGTTGTCGACGTCCGTGACGGCCGGGTCGGCGACCCCGCCGCCGTGCGCGACGAGGAGGTCGACGACCAGCTGCGCGGCGGCCGGCGCCAGCAGCGGGTCGACCCCGCGCTCGAACCGCTTCGACGCCTCGGTGACGAGCTTGTGCCGCCGGGAGGACCGCGCGATGGTGACGGGGTCGAAGTGCGCCGCCTCGACGAGGACGTCGGTCGTGGTCGCGGTGACCTCGCTGGTGGCCCCGCCCATGACCCCCGCGACCGCCAATGGCGTGTGGCCGCCGTCGGTGATGAGCAGGTCCGCGGGGTCGAGGCGTCGCTCGACGTCGTCGAGCGTCGTCAGGGTCTCGCCCGGACGGGCGCGTCGGACCTCGAGCGCCCCGCTGAGGGTGCCGAGGTCGTAGGCGTGCAGCGGCTGGCCCACCGCGAGCATGACGTAGTTGGTCACGTCGACGGCCAGCGAGATCGGGCGCATCCCGACCTCCGTCAGCCGGCGCTGCATCCACCGCGGCGACGTCTGCGTGGGGTCGATACCGCGCACGATCCGGGCGACGAAGCGGTCACAGCCGGCCCGGCCGTCGATGGGCACGTCGTCGGCCAGCCGCACGGCATACCCGTCGTGGGTGGCCTGGGGCACCTCGACGAGAGCCGGGTCGCGGAACGCGCCCTCCGGCGACCCCTGCGCGTGCCAGTACTCACGGGCCAGCCCGCGCAGCGAGAAGCAGTAGCCGCGATCGGGGGTGACGTTGACCTCGACGACCTCGTCACCGAGGCCGAGCAGCGCGATGGCGTCGTCGCCCGGGACGACGTCCGTGAGAGCCTCGAGACCGAGCAGCCGCTCTAACACGATGATGCCGCTGTGGTCGTGGCCGAGACCGATCTCGTCCTCCGCGCAGATCATCCCGTTGGACATCCGCCCATAGGTCTTGCGGGCCGCGATCTCGAACCCGCCGGGTAGCACCGCCCCGGGCAGGACGACGACGACGAGGTCGTTGACCTCGAAGTTCGTTGCGCCGCAGACGATCTCCTGGTGCTTGCCCTCGCTGGCCATCTGGCCGTCCGGGCCGACGTCGACGACGCAGAAGCGGATCGGCTTGCCGTTCTTATGGACCTGCTCGTCGAGCGACAGCACGCGGCCGACGACCAACGGGCCCGTGATGTCGCCCCCGTGCAGGTCCTCCTCCTCGAGGCCGACCGAGACGAACGACGCCGCGACGTCGCGGCCGGTGGTGTCGGGTGCGACGTCGACGTACTCGCCCAGCCAGCGCAGTGGTGCGCGCATGTCAGACCTCCATCCCGAACTGCTCGGAGAAGCGGGCATCGCCTTCGACGATGTCGCGCATGTCGGTGACCCCGTGCCGCAGCTGCAGGGCCCGCTCGATGCCGAGGCCGAACGCATACCCGCTGTAGACGTCGGGGTCGATGCCGGACGCCACGAGGACCTTGCGGTTGACCATGCCGGACCCCCCCAGCTCGATCCACCCGGAGCCACCGCAGGTGCGACAGGCGGGGTCGTCGCCGTGGCAGACGAAGCAGGCGAAGTCGGTCTCCATGCTCGGCTCGGTGAAGGGGAAGTAGGACGCGCGCACGCGGGTGCGGGTGCCCTCACCGAACATCACGCCGATGAAGTGGTCGATGGCGCCACGGAGGTGCGCCATGGTCAGGCCCTTGTCGACCGCCAGGGCCTCGATCTGGTGGAAGACGGGGGTATGCGTGGCGTCGAGGTCGTCGGTGCGGAAGACCTTGCCGGGCGAGACGACGTAGATCGGTGGGGTGCGCTCCAGCATGGTGCGGATCTGCACCGGGGACGTCTGCGTGCGCAGGACGAGGCCGCCGTCGGGAGGGTCGACGAAGAAGGTGTCCTGCATCTGGCGGGCCGGGTGGTCCCTGCCCAGGTTGAGGGCGTCGAAGTTCAGCCACTCCGACTCGACCTCGGGGCCCTCTGCGACCTCCCATCCCATCCCCACGAAGGCGTCCATGAGCCGCTCCGACGTCAGCTCCAGCGGGTGCCGAGCCCCCGGCGGGCGGCGGCCAACAGGGCGGGTGACGTCGACCGCCTCCTCGACGAGGATGCGGTGGTCACGCTCCTCCTCCAGCTCGCGCTGCCGGGCTGCGAGGGCGCGCCCCAGCTCGGCCTGCGCGACTCCGACCCGCTTGCCCGCCTCCGCCTTGGCGCTCGGCGGGAGGGCGCCGATCTCACGCCGGGCGCCGGCCACGGCGCCCCGGTCGATGTGCGCCAGGCGTGCCGCCTTGAGGTCCTCCAGGGTGGAGGCCGAGCGGAACGCCTCGACCGCCTCGCGGACGGCGGCGTCGAGCACGTCGGGGTCGAGGGCGGCGACCTCGACGGGGTCGTACTGCGTGTTGGGTCCGGACATCGCTTTCGTCTCCGCTTCGTCTCACGGGAGGGCGCACAGCACACCGACGTCGGCTCGGGTGTCGCACCGGGCGTTCGTGACGCTGCTCGGTGGCGCGGGACGGGTCGACGTCGGGCGCGCCCGAGTCTAGGTGCTGGGGTGGTGGCGGCCTTCGGGCCGGGCCGTGCTCCGAACGGTCAGAGGACGTGCTCCGGGGCGCCCGAAGGCAACGTAAACCGGAAGTCCGCCCCGCCCGAGGGTGCCCGACCGACCATGACGTGGCCGCCATGGGCCTCCACCAGACCCCGGACGATGTAGAGCCCCAAGCCGGAGCTGCCCCGCCGCGTGCCGTGCCAGAACCGGTTGAAGACCAGGGGCAGGTGCTCCTCGGGCACGCCCTCGCCCTCGTCGGACACGGAGACGAGCACGTCCGGCGAGTCCCCACTCCGGGGCGACGAGGGTCGCTCCTGGCTGCCGTTGGTCATGATGCCCACAGTGACGGTTCCATCACCGTGGCGCACGGCGTTTTCCATGAGGTTGGACAGGATCTGGTTGACCCGGTCGGGGTCGGCCCACACCTCCGGCAGGTCGGCGTCCTGGGCGACGGCGAACCGGCCGTCGGCCAACCCGCCGGCCTGCAGACGCTGGACGTGGCGGCGGACCATCGCGGGGATGTCGACCGGCTGCAGCCGGACGTCGAGCCGTCCCGCGTCGAGGCGGGACACATCGAGCAGCTCGGTGATGAGCCGCGACACGCGATCGGCGTCGGTCTCCATCGTCTCGATCATGAACCGCTTCTGGTCGTCGGTGAACTTGTCCCAGCCGCGCAGCAGCGTGGCCGAGAAGCCCTTGACGGAGGTCAGCGGTGACCGCAGCTCGTGGGCGATCGTCGAGATGAGGGCGGCATGGTCCTGCTCGGCGCGCTGCCGGGCATAGGCGTCGCGGACCGACAGCAGCACCCGCTGCACCGGGCCACGGCGGACGGTGCGCAGGTAGCGAGCGGTGATGAGCAGCT
>JALZBI010000120.1 GCA_030947565.1 Actinomycetota bacterium | reverse complement strand
GTCGTTGGGGACGGAGGTCTTCTTGGCCTTCTGGACGGCGTCATAGAGCGTGGGGTTGCCGACGACGTCACCGCCGCCCGTGCGGGCCGCGACCTCGATGTTCTTGATCAGCTTGGCGAACACCTTGCTCCGCTTGGCGTCCTTGGCCGCCTTCTGGTGCTTGGTGGTCGCCCACTTGGAGTGCCCGCTCATAGGTGTCTCTGCCGTTCCTTACACATCGTGACGAAGAGCTCGTGGACCCGCGTGTCCCCGGTGACCTCGGGGTGGAAGGAGGTCGCGAGGAGGGGTCCTTGCCGAACGGCCACGATCCTACCGGCGCCGACAGTCCCCCCCACGCGGGCGAGCACCTCGACCTCGGCACCGACCTGCTCGACCCAGGGGGCGCGGATGAAGACCGCCCGTACGGGCTCCGACAGCCCGGCGAATGCGACGTCCTTCTCGAACGAGTCGACCTGTCGCCCGAACGCGTTGCGCCGCACCGTGATGTCGAGGCCGCCCAGGGTCTGCTGGTCCGGGCGCGGCTCGGCAATACGGTCGGCGAGCATGATCATCCCGGCGCACGAGCCGTAGACCGGCAACCCGCTTCGGATGAGCGCACGCAGCGGTTCGGCGAGCTCGAACGCCCGCACGAGCTTGTCCATGGTGGTCGACTCCCCGCCGGGGATGACCAGGCCGTGGAGGCCGTCGAGCTCCCGGGGTCGCCGAACGGTATGCGCCGCCGCGCCCAGCGCGGTGAGGACGCGGACGTGTTCCCGGACGTCGCCCTGGACCGCCAGCACGCCGATGCGGAGGTCGGGCAGCGAACCGGTCCACGACACGATCGACGACGCTACCTCCCGACCGGACTCACGCGGTCATCGGTTTCGGCGCCCAGACCCCACGTGGACCGACGAGCACGTGAGTCCGGTCGGGAGGAGAGCGGCATGAGCTCAGGTCATAGGCGCCCCCGGGTTGCCGCCGGGTAGCGTCGGGAGGGTGACCCTCCCCCGTGAGATCCAGGAGCAGGCCCGCGCCCTCGACGAGAAGCACGCCGACGCCTACCGCCCCGAGCGGTTCGATCTGCCCGCCGACACGGTCTACCTCGACGGCAACTCGCTCGGAGCGCTCCCCCGGGCCGTGTCGGCCGCCGTCGCCGCCGTCGTCCGGCACCAATGGGGGCAGCGGCTCATCCGGTCGTGGAACGAGTCCGACTGGTGGGGTGCCCCAGAGCGGGTCGGCGACCGGATCGGTGCCCTGGTCGGGGCCGCCCCGGGCCAGATCGTCGTCACCGACTCGACGTCGGTCAACCTGTTCAAGGTCTACGTGGCCGCGGCGGTAATGCGTCCCGGCCGGCGGGTCGTCCTCGTCGACCCCGCGTCGTTCCCGACCGACCTCTACGTCCTGCACACTGCGGCCGAGCTGGCCGGCCTCACCGTCGAGCTGGTGCCGCCGGACGACGCAGTCGCCCGGCTGGCCGGCCGGGACGACGTCGCCCTCGCCGCCTACTCGTCCGTCGACTACCGCACCGGCGAGCTCTGGGACCTGACCTCGATCACCCGAGCCGCGCACTCGGCCGGGGCCTTGGTCTGCTGGGACCTGTGCCACTCGGCCGGCGTCGTCGACCTGCGCCTGGACGACGACGGCGCGGACTTCGCGGTGGGCTGCGGCTACAAGTACCTCAACGGAGGGCCCGGCGCCCCGGCATACATCTACGTCCGCCGCGAGCTCCAGGCGGCGTTCGCCAGCCCTCTGACCGGGTGGCAGGGTCACGCCCGACCGTTCGCCATGGGTGGCACCTTCGAGCCGGCCCCGGGCATCAGCCGTGCCCGCGTGGGCACCGGCCCGCTGCTCAGCCTGCTGTCCCTAGAGGCCGCGCTCGGCGCCTACGACGGGGTCTCCCCTGCCGCGCTGCGGGCCCGCTCGTTGTCGCTGACCGCCTTCTTCATCGCCACCCTCGATGCGCTCGGGCCTGACCTCGAGGTGGCCACCCCACGCGAGGACTCCCGGCGGGGCTCCCAGGTCGCCGTCCGGCACCCCGAGGCGTACGCCGTCGTGCAGGCCCTGATGGCCCGCGGCGTCATCGGCGACTTCCGCGAGCCCGACCTCGTGCGTCTGGGGTTCGCGCCCCTCTACGTCTCGCACACCGACGCGGCGGCTGCCGCAGTGGCGCTCACCGAGGTCGTCCGCGACGGGGAGTATGCGTCGGAGCACTTCCGCGCCCGGGCGACGGTCACGTGAGCCATCGACACACCGAGCGGGGTGGACCCACGCGCGAGCTGCGTCAGGTTGCCGCCGCGTTCGTCGCGGCCCTGGACGAACCAGGGCAGCGGGCTGCGCTCGGCCCGTTCGAAACCCCGGACCGGCTGGAGTGGACCTACCTGCCCGGGCCGCGCGCCGGCGTGGCCGTCGAGGACCTCGACCGCTCGGCCCGGGACCGACTGGACACGCTGCTCGACCTCACCCTCAGTGCGGCTGGCGCCGGACGCACCCGCCAGGTGATGAAGCTCGACGACACCCTGCGCGGTCTCGAACGGGACAACGGCAAGGGCGGTTGGGAGCGGCGCAGCTCAGGGCGTTACTGGGTGCGGGTGCTCGGCGACCCGGCCGACGAGGTCTGGGGGTGGCGCCTGGGCGGTCATCACGTCGGCGTCCACGCGACGGTCGTCGGCGACGCGCTCGCCTCGACCCCATGCTTCCTCGGCGCGAACCCGGCGATCGTGCCGGTGGGTCCACACGCCGGCCTCCAGGTCCTCCGCGAGGAGGAGGCCCTGGCCCGCGACCTGCTGGGGGCCCTGGGGCCTGACCAGATACAGATGGCGATCGTCTCGCCGACGGCCCCGAGCGACATCGCCACGAGGCACGACCCGGTCGCCGACATGTCCCTCGTGCCGGCCGGCCTGGCCCACGACGACCTCGACGGCAGCCAGCAGGGCCGCCTCGAGTCGCTGCTCCGGTGCTACGTCGGCCGGGCGAGAGACGACGTCGCGACCGAACGCTGGCGCACCCTCGTCGACGAGGGCCTCGGCGCGGTGACCTTCGCCTGGGCCGGTCCGGCGACCCCGGGTGAGCCGCACTACTACGCCGTCAAGGGGCAGTCGTTCCTGGTCGAGTACGACAACACGCAGGACGGCGCCAACCACGCGCATACCGTCTGGCGCGACGTGCGGCGTGACTGGGGCGAGGACCTGTTGGGGCAGCACCACGCCGAAGCCCACCGCTAACGCTGAGTCGACGCTGGGCCGGCAGTGGTTCGGGAGTGGTGCGGCCGGGATCACGACCTCAGGACTCCCGACCCGAGCGATCCGGCCGAGATCACCAGCCGCGCTCGGCCAGCCGGTGCGGCTGCGGGATCTCCTCGACGTTGATGCCCACCATGGCCTCGCCGAGGCCCCGCGAGACCTTGGCGACCATGTCGGGGTCGTCGTGGAACGTCGTGGCCTTGACGATCGCCTCGGCGCGCTCGGCCGGGTTGCCGGACTTGAAGATGCCCGAACCCACGAAGACGCCCTCGGCGCCCAGCTGCATCATCATCGCGGCGTCGGCCGGGGTGGCGATGCCGCCCGCGGTGAACAGGACGACGGGCAGCTTGCCGAGGCCGGCGACCTCCTTGACCAGGTCGTACGGAGCCTGCAGCTCCTTCGCGGCGACGTAGAGCTCGTCGGGCGAGAGGCTGGTCAGCCGGCGGATCTCGCCGCCGATCTTGCGCATGTGGGTCGTCGCGTTGGACACATCGCCGGTGCCGGCCTCGCCCTTCGAGCGGATCATGGCCGCGCCCTCGGTGATGCGGCGCAGCGCCTCGCCGAGGTTGGTGGCACCGCAGACGAAGGGCACGTCGAACGCCCACTTGTCGATGTGGTTCGCGTAGTCCGCCGGGGTGAGCACCTCGGACTCGTCGATGTAGTCGACGCCGAGGCTCTGGAGCACCTGCGCCTCGACGAAGTGGCCGATGCGCGCCTTGGCCATGACCGGGACCGAGACGGCGGCGATGATGCGATCGATCATGTCGGGGTCGCTCATCCGCGAGACGCCGCCCTGCGCGCGGATGTCGGCGGGCACCCGCTCGAGGGCCATGACGGCCACCGCGCCCGCGTCCTCAGCGATCTTGGCCTGCTCGGCGGTGACGACGTCCATGATGACGCCGCCCTTGAGCATCTCGGCCATGCCCCGCTTGACCCGGCTGGTGCCGGTCACAGGGAGGGTGCTGGGGGTGGTCTCGGGTGTCTCGCTCACCCCCCCATCGTAGTGACGTCCGACGGGCCGGTATGCCGCGCGCTCGGCGGCCAGGGCGGAACGGGGCCAACAGGGCCAACAGGGCCGACAAGGGGCCGACCAGGCCTCAGGCGCGCAGTCCCGCCGGCAGCTCGTCGTCGAACTCGATGGTCGTCGGCAGCTCCGCGTGGCCGGCGAGCCGGAACCAGCGCACCGACGACTTCCGGCGCACTCGCAGCACGTCGGTGACCGCGTCGTTGTGGAAGCGGCGGGCGAGCTGGACCCGCGTACCGGCTTCGCGCACCCGGACGAGCGCGTCCGAGCCGGAGCCGTCCTGGGCTCGTAGGTCCTCAATGACCGTCGGCCCCAAGGCGACATGGAGCGCGTCGGTGAGGTCGGACTCGACCGCTCCCCGGTCGGGGTCGCTCTCATCGGTGGCCAGCGACTCGGCCGCCGCCGCCGCGAGGATCAGCCCGGTCGCCGCGTCGAAGGAGCCGGTGTTGGCCAGCTCCAGGGTGGCCTCGGCCCGCCTGACCAGCTGCGCGTCGAGCGCCGCCGACGTGGCCTCGATCCGCGCGTGCAGGCGGTCGAGCCGGGCCGCACTGTAGGACAGGAACCACCCGAGCAGGACGAGCAGGACGACGACCACAGTGACCCACTCGAGAGCGCTCACCGCTCCCCTCCGCGGCCGGCGCGCAACAGCCGCGACCAGCGCGACGACTCCTCGGCCGTCGGCCGGACCTGGGCTGCGCCGTCGGTGATGGTCTCGTAGACCGCCATGACGTCATTGGCCACGATCGACCAGTCGAACCGGTCGGCCCGCCGCCGCCCGCGCTCGGCCAGCTCTCGACGCCGCTGCGGGTCACCGAGCAGCTCCAGCAGTCGGGCGGCGAGGTCGGCGGGGTCCTCGTTGATGAAGGTGGCACCCGCCCCGCCGCCGTCGAGCACCCGGACGAAGGCCGGCAGGTCGCTCGCCAGCACGGGTGCGCAGGCGCTCATCGCCTCGATGAGGATGATGCCGAAGCTCTCGCCGCCGGTGTTGGGGGCCACGTAGAGGTCGACCGAGCGCAGCAGTCGGGCCTTGTCACCGTCGCTCACGGCACCGAGGAACTCGCAAGCCGCCGCCACCCGGGGCTCCATGGCGGCCGCCACCTCGGCCGGGTCACCCGGGCCGGCGACCAGCACCCGTAGGCCGGGCAGCCGGTCGAGGATGCGCGGGAGAGCCGCGGCGAGCACCGGCAGCCCCTTCCGCGGCTCCTCCATGCGGCCGAGGAACGCGATGGTCGGCCGCTCCGGGGTACCCGCCCAGTCGGGATGGGGCGCAGCAGTGGAGAACCGGTCGACGAACACCCCGTTGGGGATAACGACCGCGTCGCCGCCGACGTGCGTGCTCACGGTGCGGCGGGCATCCTCCGAGACCGCGATCCGGCCCGTGATCTTCTCCATGCTGGGCCGGATGATCGGGTTGGCCGCCTGGTAGGTGCGCGACCGCAGCGTGGAGGAGTGGAACGTCGCCGCGATCGGCCCTTCCGCCGCCCACAGGGCAAGCACGGCGACGCTCGGCGTGAAGGGCTCGTGCACGTGGATGAGGTCGAACTCCCCCGCCTCCAGCCAGCGGTTCACCTTCGCGGCGGCGACCGGGCCGAAGTTGAGCCGCGCGACCGACCCGTTCCAGGGCACCCCGATGGCGCGCCCCGCCGAGACCATGTAGTCCGGCAGGACCGTCTCGTCGACCGCCGGCGCGAGGACGCTCACGTGGTGGCCCTTGCCGAGGAACACCTCCGCCAGGTCGCGCACGTGATACTGCACGCCGCCCGGCAGGTCGAAAGAGTACGGGCAGACGATGCCGATCCTCACGTGGCCGACCCGGCCTTCGCGGTCTGCCCGCTCTGCACGGCTTTCGCGGTTGGCGAGCCGGCCGGTGCCCGGTCGCGTGCGGGGCCGAGGTCGTCGACGAACACCCGTTGCAGCATGTGCCAGTCGGAGGTATGCGCGGTGATCGCCGTGCCGAGGTGGTCGGCGCACGCCTGCACCATGACCTGGACCTTCTCGCGGGTCGTGCCCGTCGTGGGCACGGCGATCGGCGGCGACATGTCGATGACCACGCGCCGCCCGCTTGGGACACCGGGGGCACTCTCGGTCGTCATCGACGCGGCGACCATGGGGGCTCCGGTAAGGAGGGCGAGCACGGCCGGACCCTTGGCCATCCGGGCGCGATGGCCGCACAGGTCGACCTCGACGCCGTTGTGCGTGAGGTCCCGGTCGGCCACCAGAGCGACGAAGTCGCCGCGGCCGATGGCCTTCTTGAGCCCCACGAACGGGTCCTCGCCGCCCGTCAGCGGCAGGATCGTCATGCCCAGTGACTCGCGGAACGCGAGGAAGTCGCGGAAGACGTCCTCCGGCTCCAGCCGCTCCACGACCGTGGTCAACGGCGCCAGGTGGGTGGACGACCAGGCACCGGAGGTGTCCCAGTTGCCCATGTGGGCGGTGAAGGCGATGGCCCCGGTGCCGGCCGCGACGCCGTTGACGATGGTCTCCCCGCCGGTGATGCGGACCATCTGGCCGAGCTCGTCCTGGGTGCGGTCCTGGAGCCGGAAGGCGTCGCAGTAGTAGCGCATGTAGGACCGCATGCCCTCGCGCACCAGCTCGTCGAGGGCCGCCGGGTCGAGCTCGGGGCGCACCCTGGCGTAGTTGGAGCGCAGCCGGTCCACGCTGGTGCCGCCGCGGCGCGTCGTGACGTCGGCGATCGTGTCGAAGA
>JALZBI010000119.1 GCA_030947565.1 Actinomycetota bacterium | reverse complement strand
GCACGGGCCTGGTCGCCGAGCTCGACGCAGACCCGGGTCATCAGTCGTCGTGCCGACTCGGCATACGCGGGCCGCTGGGTCGAAGAGCCGCGCAGCGATCGAACCGGCTTCGGGAGAGGGACATCGGCGGCGGCGAGGACCCTGCCGGTCTCCGTGTCGAGAGCGACGCACCGCGCGGCTGCGGTCGCCAGGTCCACCCCCAGCGTGACACCGTTCACCTGGCGCGCTCCAGGATCACGTCGGCGACACCGGTGAGGTCGGGCACGGCCAGGTCAGCCTCGGCCAGCTGATCGGCGGTGGGGTGCGGCGGCGCCTCGCCGCGGGTCACGAAGATCGTGCCCAGGCCCAACGCCTTCGCCGGCCGCACGTCGGTGTCGAGCCGGTTCCCGATGTGCACGGCATGGGCGGCGGTTGTGCCGCATGCGCGCAGCGCCCAGGCGAAGAACTCCGGGCTGGGCTTCTCGTGCCCGACGACCGCCGAGATGCCCCACACGTCGATGTGGTCACCGAAGCCGTCGCGCTTGAGCGCCTCCACCGTCGCCTTCTCCTGGTTGGCGACGATGGCCATGCGGACCCGGCCGTGCAGTGCCTCAAACAGCCCCAGCGCATCCGCGTATGCCGTGCCGGGCGGGTGGGTCCAATAGCGCGACAACGGTTCTGCCAGCTCGCGGCGCAAGGACTCGTCACCGAGCAGCTCGCGCGCGAGGGTGGTGCGAATGCTGCCCCGTTGAGCCTGGCGGACGCTGTCATAGACCCGGAGCACCTCGGCCGGGTCAGCCGGGCCCATGTCATGCGCCGCGCGCACCTCGTCGAGCGCCCGACGTGCGGCCCAGAGAAAGTTGTCGTCGGTGTAGATCGGGCCGCCGACATCACAGAGGACGGCGTCGATCCGCGCGGGGAGGGGCACGGGAGTCAGCGTCCTTGCGCCAGGTTGGTCCGGCGCTCGGCGATGTCGTCGCGGGCGAAGAACTCCGTCACCTGGTGGTCGGTCAGCGGGGCGACCCCGCCCACGGCGTAGGCCGCGGTCCGGACGCGAGCACCCTTGACCGCCATGGTCGATACGGCTTCGACCCCCACCGTGGTCGGGGCGATGGCTACGATGCCGTGGTTGGCGAGCAGGACGAGCTGCGGTAGGGCGCGGTGGTCGGCGAGGTATGCCCGGAGAGCACGGGCGTACACGCGGCCGAGGTCGATGCCCGGTGTGGCGTAGGGGACGAAGAGGGGACGCCCGACGACGACGGCCTCGTCGGAGTAGACGAGCCGCGACCACGCATCCTCGGCGCGGACGCTGGCCAACAGTCCGACGACATCGGTCGGATGGGTATGGCCCACAAACGGCACGGTGTCGACTCCGGCGTCGCGGGCGGCAGCGTGGACCGCCGCGTGGACGACCGTCTCGATCGACCCGCGTCGTGGTCCGGCCCCACCCGGCCGGTCGGTCCCCGCGGCCACCAACAGCCGGCTGAGGTCGGCCTGGGTCGCGTGGGGGTCGTCGACGACCCGCATGACCTCGTCGACGTCGGTGACGACGAAGTCATCCTCCGTTGCCTCCGCCAGCCCGGCGCCGGACGCCTTGACGACGAGCCGGCCGTCGCCCAGGAGCTCGGAGGTGTTGCCCTCGGCGAGCACGGCCAGATCACGGGCCGGGTCTCCCAGCCAGCGGGTGAGCGCGACGAGCTCAGGGGAGACGGCCGACGGGTCCCAGGTGGTGGCCACTACCTGGCCCCGCCGTAGCGCCGCGTCGTGATGCCGTTGAGCAGGGCGGCGAAGATCAAGACCGTCCCCAGGGCTAGCAGCTGGAACTGGGTGCCGTCGTTCCCGGTGAAAGCCAACAGGATTCCCGCGTTCAGCCAGGTGATGAGGATGGTGGCGAGGACCACCCCGGCCACCCGGCCGATGCCACCGGTGATGGCCACCCCACCGAGCACCGCGACCGTGATCGCCGGGAGGGCGAGCCCGTTACCGGTCGTGCCCGCATCCGGGCGAGCGGAGGCGAACTGTGCGCTGATGTAGACCGCGACGAGCCCGGCGACGACACCGGCGGCCAGATAGGCGAGGAACCGCGTACGCCGCACGTCGAGTCCCGACCACTCGGCGGCGATGTCGTTGGTCCCGATGGCGAACAGCCGCCGGCCGTAGGTCGTTCGCGTCATCAGCAGCCACACGAGGACCACGGTCGGCGCGAGAAAGGTGAAGACACCCAATGGCACGTTGGGGAGCACGCTGCCGATCACGGGGATCTCGACCGGGCGGGTGATGGTGTAGAGCTCACCGATCTTCCTGTCCGAGATGGGTGAGCTGTTGGTGAGCACCAGAGCCAGCGACTTGAAGGCGTAGTAGCTCGCCAAGGTGGCGATCAGCGCCGGGAAGCGCAGGTAGGCGACCATGACGCCGTTGATCGCCCCGAGCACGGCGCCGACGACGACGGCCAGGATGATGGCCGCCCACAGGCTCCAGCCCCAACGGCCATAAGCGAACCCGAACATCATGCCGGTGAGCGAGACCATCGCGCCGATCGACAGGTCGATGCCACCCCGGCCCGAGACGATGACGACGAGCTCACCCAGCGCCAACAGGCAGAGCGGCACCGCGTCGACCAGGGCGCCCGCGAGGTAGTCGGAGTCGTACGACCCGGTGAGGTAGCCGCCGAGGTCGAGGGCCGTCATCCAGACGAGGATGACGACGAGCAGAGCCGCGAGCAGCACGATGCGCTGGGTGAGCAGGGCGCGGACCCCGCGAGCCAGCAGGCCCGGCGAGCCGTCCGCGGCGGGCTGGTCCGGCTGCGGCTGCTGGCTGGGGGCTGAGGTGGCGGTCTGGGTCATCGGCGCTCCCTGGCCCGCTGGCGGATGAGGTCGGCTCCGACGGCGACCGCGATGGCGACGCCGACGAAGAAGTCGGAGAGCTGGCTCGGCCAGCCGAGCTGGGTCACTCCGGAGGCAACGGTCTGCACGAGCAGGGCGCCGAGGATGGTGCCGAGCACCGACCCGCGCCCGCCGGTGATCGACGTCCCTCCGATGACGACGGCCGCGATGACGGCCAGCTCGCGCCCGCTGCCGATGGTCTGGTCGAGCGTCGACGTGCCACTGGCCACGGTGAAGACCGCGGCGACCCCGACGAGGAGACCCGTGAACGCATACGTGACAACGGTGTAGCGCTGCACCCGTATGCCGGCGAGGCGGGCGGCGAGTGCGTCGCCCCCGATGGCATACAGGTGTCGTCCGCCGCGGGCGTGCCGAAGGTAGACCCAGGCGGCCAGGGCCACGAGCAGGGTCAACAGAAAGCTGTGGGGGATGCCGACGGTCCGGCCGTCCTCGCCCCGGCCGAAGAAGCTCAGGGTCCCGGGGATCCCGTTGACCGTCTGGCTGCCGAAGATCTGCCGGCCGACGAACTGGAAGAGGTTCGCCGTGCCGAACGTGATGATGATGGCGTGCACGTGGCCGTAGGCGATGAGCAGGCCGTTGACCGAGCCGAGCACCGCGCCGAGAACCATCGCGCACAAGAGCGCCACGATGAGTGAAACGCCTTGGTCGACAAGCAGCTTGGCCGTCGTGACTCCCGTGACCATCATGGCGCCTCCGACCGAGACGTCGATGCCGCCGATGATGATGATCATCGTCATCCCGACGCCCATGAGGGCGATGGGCGCGACGGAGGCCAGGAGTGGCTGCCACGAACCGGCCGTGGCGAACGCCGGCGTCGTGAACGACAAGACGACCCACAGCAGGACGAGGATCCCGACGAGCACCCATTCCTGTCCGGTGACGGGGGAGGGGAGGATCCGTCTGGCGGCACGGGTGGGGCGCGGGGCCTCCGGCCGGGTGACCTCCGGGGCGGCGGTCATGCCTGCTCCTTGACGGGTTGGTGGTCCTCGGCGGGTTGGGTGCGCTGGGTGGGCTCTGCACCTGCGGCGGCGGCGAGGACGTCGGCCTGCTTGGCACCGGGGCCGAACTCGGTCGTCGTCGTGCCGTCGCGGACGACGAGCAGCCGGTCGCTGATCCGGAGGGCCTCGCCGAGGTCGGAGGTGGCGACGAGCACGGCTGTGCCCTCGTCGGCCAAGGCGGCGATGATCCGGTGGATCTCCTCCTTCGCCCCGACGTCGACGCCCTGGGTGGGTTCGGCGAGGACGAGGACCTGGGGGCGTTCGACGAGCTGGCGGGCCAGGACGACCTTCTGGGCGTTGCCACCGGACATGGCGGAGATCGGCTGGCGCTCGCTGGGGGTCTTGATCGACAGTCGGCCGATCATGTCCTTGGCCACGCTGGTCTCGCGGCCACGGTCCATCCAGATCTTGGCCTTCGACAGCAACCGCAGATGGGCGACCGAGATGTTGAAGGCAATGGGCTGGAAGGCGAACATTCCCTGCGCCTTGCGGTTAGCGGGCAACAGGGCGATGCCCAGCCGCTGGGCCGCCCGCGGGTGCTTCGGAGCGACGGGCTTGCCCTCCAACAGGATCCGTCCACCGGTGGCGTTGCGCATCCCGTAGACCGTCTCCGCGATCTCGGCCACACCGGATCCGACGAGCCCGTAGAGCCCGACGATCTCACCCGGTCGGACCGAGACGTCGACGTCGGTGAAGTGCCCTTCTGCCGCGAGGTTCTCCAGCACCAGGCGCGGTTCCTCCGCGGTCGGCTTCCGTGCTTGGGAGTGCTCCTCGATGGCGCCGCCCACCATGAGCTCGACGATGCGTCGCAGCGTCAGCTCCTCGATGGGCCAGGTGCCGATGGTCTCGCCGTCGCGCATCACGGTGACCTGCTGGCAGATGCGGAACAGCTCGTCGAGCCGGTGAGAGATGTAGATGACCGAGACACCGGACTCGGTGAGGCGGCGGACCACACCGAAGAGCACCTCGATCTCGGAGTCGGTGAGGATCGCCGACGGCTCGTCGAGGATGAGTACCTTGGCGTTGCCGGCCAGCGCCTTGGCGATCGAGACCTGCTGCTGCTCGGCGATGGACAGATCGCCGACGGTACGCGTCGCATACCGTTCCGGCAGGCCGAGGAGCGCGAGCAGCTCGAGCACCCTCTCGTGCTGAGCGGCCCAGTTGACGCGACCACCGGAGACCATTTCGCGGCCGACGAAGATGTTCTCCGACACGGTGAGCTCGGCGAACAGCTGCGGTTCCTGGTAGACGGTCTGGATGCCGTAGGCCAACGCGTCCTGGGTCGACGACAGGTGCATCGGGGCGCCCTCGAAGGTCATCGTCCCGGTGTCGGCGCTCTCCGCGCCGGCCACGATCTTGATGAGGGTCGACTTGCCGGCCCCGTTCTCGCCCACGACGGCGTGGACCGTGCCCGGCTCGACCACGAGGTCAGCGTGACGGATGGCGCGTACGCCGCCGTAGCGCTTGGAGATGTCCCTCAGCTCGAGCCGGGCGTCCACCGTTGGCTCCTTTCGTCCCGACAGCGCCGGTCAGTAGCTGAACTGCGAGACGTTGTCCTTGGTGATGGTGAGCGGCGGCCCGAGCAGGAGGATCTTGGTCGCGCTGTCGAACGTCACGGCCGTCATCTTCGAGCTGACGTTGTTGGTGGCGGCGAACGGCTTGCCGTTGGCCGCCTGGAGACCGGCCCAGGCGGTGAGGTAGCCGAGGTTCTGCACGTCCCAGAGGATCGAGGCCGACGAGGAGCCGTCCTGGAGATAGGGCGCCATCGACTTGGGGGTGCCGAGGCCGACCGTGAAGACCTTGCCGATCTTGCCGGCGTCCTTGACCGCCTGCGCCACACCGGGAGCCGATGAGGTGCACTCACCGACGAGCCCGGTGAGGTCGGGGTGGGCGTTCATCAGGTCGGTCGCCATCTGGGTGGCCTTGTTCTGGTCCTCACCGGCATACACCGTGTCGACGATCGTCATGTCCTTGTACTTGTCGGCGGTGACCTTCTTCTGGACGGCGATCCAGCCGTTGAGGTTCTGCGCCGTCTCGCCGCAGGAGACGATGGCGTACTTGCCCTTCTTGCCCATCGGCTTGGCCAGCTCGTCGACGAGCGCGGTGCCGATCCCCTCGGTGCTCGCCTGCGAGACGAAGGCCTCGCGGACCGAGTTGGGGGCGTCCGTGTCGGAGGTGAGGACCTTGATGCCCGCGTCCTTGGCCTGCTGGAGCACCGGAGCCATCGAGTCGGGGTCGTTGGGGGCGACGATGAGGGTGTCGACCTTCTGCTGGATGTAGGAGCGGACGATCTGGGCCTGGGCGGCGGCGTCGGCCTGCGTCGGACCCTGGTAGAGCCAGGTGAGGCCGAGCTCCTTGGCCGCCTGCTGGCCGCCGGCGTTCATCGCCTCGAAGTACGGGATGCCCTGCAGCTTGGGCACGAAGGCGATCTTCTTGCCGGCCCCGCCGCCGCCCCCGCCGGAGCCGCCGCTGGCTGCGCCGGTGCTGCCCGAACCGGCGGCTCCGCCTGAGCCGCTGGAGGTGTCGTCGTTCTTCTTCGTGCAGCCGCTGAGCACGACGGCGGCGGCGAGGGTGACGACAGCGGCAGACCGAGCGGTGGTGGTGAGTCTCATCATGGGGCTCCTTGCTGGGTGGGGTGGGTGAGGGGCGTCAGTCGTGCAGGGTGGCGCGGTGCCGGTCATGGTCCCGGTCGCGGGCGAGGAGACGACCGAACCGCTCGTATGCGTCGTCCCAGGCCGCGGACGGGCCGGGGGTGTAGGTCGTCAACGACGTGGTGTCGGCGACGACGCGGCGGATGTCGGACAGGTCGCTCAGCTCGCCGAGGGCGACCAGCTGTGTGGCGGCGTTGCCGAGGGCGGTCGCCTCGACGGGGCCGCAGTGCACGGGCAGCCCCGTGGCGTCGGCGGTGAGCTGTGACAGCAGGGCGTTGTTGGACCCACCGCCGGTGATGTTGATGCTCGGGATGCTCTTGTCCGTGACCGTCGTCAGGTCGTCGATCACGGCGCGATAGCTGAGGGCGAGGGAGTCGAGCGCGCAGCGGACGACTTGGCCGGGAGTCTGGGGGACGG
>JALZBI010000118.1 GCA_030947565.1 Actinomycetota bacterium | reverse complement strand
ACCTCAGCCGGTCGGCGGCCGAGCGGACGAGCCCTGGACGGCGCGCCGGACGTGGGCGATGAGCGGGCTCTCCGGGATCGGCGCGGCGGGAGCCGCCCAGGCAGACGGGTTGGCGTCCCGCGCCAGCACTCGTGGGGTTGCCGCGGCGGGGTCCTGGTCGGCGCGCGGCGGCTGACCGCCGGACCCACCGACACGGAAGGTGATGAGCCGCCCGAGCAGCTCGAACCAGAACGGCGCCCCGACCATCACCAGCACCGCGGTCAGCGCCCACCCGAACAGGTGCCCGAACCACCAGCCGGCGCCGCCCGGGACCCCGCCGGCCCAGCCCAGCGGGATGCTCAGCTCGGCCAGCTGGTCGGTCGTGCGGGCCACCTCGGTGAGCGTCTCGACTCCCTTGCCCTGCGCGGCATTCTGCGCGGCGGCGACGACCGCGGCCCGGGTCACCGACGCGTTCCACAGCCGGCCCACGACGTCGGGCAGCGACGCGTTGACGACGACCGAGAGCATCAGCCCGATGAGGCCGAGCATGAACGTGGCCTGCTTCCGGTAGGTGTCGGACAGCCTCCCCATCGCCTCGTCGAACCACCGCTCCAGCCCGGCCCGCAGCTCCAGCGCGTCGTCACCCGACTCCTGCAGCAGCAGGTCGAGCCGTTCGCGCAGCTCCGGCGGCAGCGTCTCGTCGGTGGACCGCCCGACGGTCGAGGCCAGCTCGAGGGTGGCGTCGGCGAACGACTTCGCCGACAGGTATGCCGGGGCCTGGCCGCCCGACGCCGTCGTCGCGGCCGCATAGACCGACGTCCGCCGCAACGCCGCGACCGCTGCCGTTGCCGCTGCACCACGTCCGCCGCTGCCGCCGAGCAGGTGGCCGAGCGCCGCCTCGAGGTTCTTGGCCCGCCTGCGCCCAATCCGGTTGACGAGCTCGAGCAGGCTGGACGCCGCGGTCGCCAGGACGAACAGCAGGAGCACCAGCCCGACGGCCGTGTCCAGCGCCTGGGACCCCAACATGCCCCGACCCTAGAGCCCGCGACGGACACACCGCCCGGGCGGCGCGGCGACAGGGGCCGAACCCGCGTCGAACCTCAGTCGAGATGCCGGAACTGCGGCCAGACCACGTCCCACGGCCGGCGCGCGTCGCGGCATACCGAGATGGGTTGGCCCTGCTCCTCGTTGGCGACCCCGACGCCGTTGTCGAGCCGGCCGACCGTCGTGCACGTCGCGTTGGCCGACGCCACCAGCAGTGCGCCGCGCCCGACGACGACCGCCACAGCCGTCGAGCTCGGCGGCCGGGCCAGGACGAACAGCTCGTTCTGGCCGCTGAGTGGCACGGGCAGCCCGAGGTCGGGCCCGTAGCGCGCGATGGCGCCCGCCTCGCCGTAGTTCGTCGCCACGACGATGGCTGACGACCGCTCGCCCGGCGGCAGCGCGGCGTAGGCGGCGGCGACCTGCCCCACGTAGGCGGGCCAGCCCACCTGGTCGCGCGCCGCCTGGTTGATGCCCGGCACCGGTGTCGACCCGAGCACCGAAACCGGCACGAGCGGGAGGCTGATCAGCGCCGATGCCACGGCGTTCACCATGACCGCGCCGACGACGAGCCGGCGCCGCCACGCCACCTGGGACAGCCAGGCGGCGGCCGGCACGCAGCCCGCGGCGTAGACGACCGCCAGCAATCCGAGCGGGTAGTAGACCTGTCCCGCCCCGACGAACGACAGGACGAGCAGCGCCCCGAACGCCACGGCGAGGAACCGCACCCGCCGCCACTCCGGCCGGCGGACAAGTCCCACCAGCCCCGTCACCCAGATCGGCACCAGCCCCGGTCCGAGGAGCAGGAGCAGGAACGGCCCGAGGAGAGCGCGGTTCTGGGGGCCGTTCTTCGCACTGAGCCGCTGGCCCATCTCCACCTGAGGGAACCCGTGCGTCGCCTGGTAGACCACCGTCGGCATCGCCAGCACGACAGCGACGCCCAGCCCGCCCAGCACCCACCGCCACGGCAGACGCCGCGGACCCACGGCCGCCAGCCCGATCGCGAGGGAGGCGACGAGCAACGTGATGAGGAGCTTGTTGACCGTCGCCAGGCCGATGACCGCTCCGAATCCCAGCCACCAGTGCGGCCGTTCGCGCAGCACCGCCCGGATCACGCACAGCGTGGCCGCGACCCACGCCAGGTCGTCGAAACCCGTGGTGAACAGCGTGTGTCCGAAGGTCAGGGGAAACGCGGCGAAGGCGAACCCCCACGCGGCGAGCCCCTGCGCGAAGCGTCCACCGCCGAGCTCGCGGGCCACCAGGGCGACGAGCACGACCGTCACGACGGCGAAGACCGTCGCGGGCACCCGCCCCGCCCACGCCTCGTCGACCAGGGCCGACATCGCCCGCACGAGCAGCGGCGACATGGGCGGCTGGTCGACGTAGCCCCACTGCGGCGGCAGCATCCGGAAGTACAGCTCGTCGCGGTGGTAGCCGTACACCGCGCTGGTCGCCGTGAGCGCGACGGCGAGCGCCGCCATGGCCCCGCCGACGGCCCACCAGGCGACCGGCTCCCGTTCCGGCCCGCTCATCGGCCCACCGTAGCGACGCCCCCCGGCCCCCGGGGCAGCCCGGGGCAACCCCGGGGGCGCAGCCGCAGGGCAGCCCCAGCAAGACCCTTCATGCCCCTGTACCGTCGTGCGGTGACCGAGCAGAGCCCTCCCGAGCCGGGCCCGCAGCCGACCGTCCGCGACGTGCCCGAGCAGCACCGCTACGAGATCTCCGTGGGCCATGGGCCGGCCGGTTTCGCGGCCTACGTCGACCGTCCCGGCGGCGAGGGCGGCGGCCAGCGGCGGGTGTTCACGCATACCGAGATCGACCCCGCTTTCGAGGGCCAGGGCCTCGCCGGCGTCCTCGTCAAGGCGGCGCTGGCCGACGTGCGCGCCTCGGGTCGGCGGGTTGTGCCGGTCTGCCCCTACGTCGCCGCCTACGTCAAGCGTCACCCGGAGGACGAGGACCTCGTCGACCGGGCCACCCCCGCGATCCTCGCCTCCCTCTGATCACCCACGCCGCCGGTATGCCCGCTGACCCCCGCTCCGTCGACGTGCTCGTCGTGGGCGCCGGTGTCGCCGGTGTCGGCGCGGGTTGGCACCTGCTGCACGAGCGGCCGGGCACGACGTTCGCCATCCTCGAGGCCCGTGGCGCCATCGGGGGCACCTGGGACCTGTTCCGCTTCCCCGGGGTGCGCTCCGACTCCGACATGGAGACGCTGAGCTACCCGTTCCGGCCGTGGCGGCGCCCGGAGCGGTTCGGCAGCGGCCCCGCGATCCGCGACTACGTGGAGGAGACGGCGCACGAGACCGGGGTCGCCGAGCGCGTCCGCTTCGGCACGCGCGTCGAGTCGGCGTCGTGGTCGTCGGACGACGCCCGGTGGACCGTCGAGGCGGTCGCGGGGGAGGAGCGCCAGACCTGGTCGTGCTCCGTCCTCTACGCCTGCACTGGCTACTACGACTACGCGCACGCCTACACGCCTGACTTCCCGGGCCTCCCGGACTTCGAGGGGACGGTGGTGCACCCGCAGTTCTGGCCGCCTGACCTCGATGTCGAGGGGCGGCGCGTCGTCGTGATCGGCAGTGGCGCCACGGCGATCACGCTGGTGCCGGCCCTCGCCCATGCCGGCGCACACGTCACCATGCTGCAGCGCTCGCCGAGCTTCGTGACCTCGGTCGGCGGTCCCGACCCGGTGCGGGCGTTGGTCCGCCGGCTGCCCGACCGGCTCGCCGACCCGTTCCTGCGCATCCGCAACGCCGCCGTCACCGTCGGCTTCTACGAGCTGGCCCAGCGGCGACCCGCCATCGCCCGGCGGTTCCTGCGCCGGGGGATGGCCGCCATCGTGGGCGCGGACGCGGTCACCGCCCACTTCACGCCGTCCTACGACCCGTGGGACCAGCGCCTCTGCGTCGCCCCCGACGGCGACTTCCTGCATACCGTCGCCGACGGCCGCGCGCAGGTCGTCACCGACCACGTCGCGCGGTTCGAGCGCGCGGGCATCCGCACCGGGTCGGGGCAGCTCCTCGAGGCCGACGTCGTCGTGTCGGCGACCGGGCTCTCGCTGCTGGCGCTCGGCGGCATCGCGCTCGCGGTCGACGGCCGTCCGGTCGGGGTCGGGGAGACCCTGGCCTACCGGGGGGCGATGCTGTCGGGCGTTCCCAACCTCTTCGTCTGCATCGGCTACGTCAACGCGTCGTGGACCCTGCGGGCCGAGGTGACCCACCGGTTCGTATGCCGGGTGCTCGCCCACCTCGAACAGCACGGGTATGCGTCGGCGACGGCCGAGCACCCGCCGGCGCAGGCGACGCATCCACTGCTGTCGCTGAGCTCGGGCTACGTCACGCGCGGCGCGGACCGCTTCCCGAAGCAGGGCGAGCGGGCACCGTGGCGACTGCCGCAGAACTGGTTCGTCGACCGCCGAGCCGTCGCGCGCGCCCGGATCGACGAGGAGCTGACGTTCGTCCCTCGGGCGGGCGTCGCGAGGAGGGCGTCGTGACGCGGCTGCGGCGGTTCGACTTCGACGGGGCGACCGCGGTCGTCACCGGCGCGGCGAGCGGCATCGGGGAGGCGCTGGCCCACCTGCTGGCCGAGCGGGGCGCTCACGTGGTGCTGCTCGACCGCGACGCGGAGGGGTTGGCCCGGGTGGCGGGCGCCGTCTCGGCCTTCCATCGCAGCCGGACGGTCGAGGCGCACGTCGTCGACGTGTCCGACGACGCCGCCCTGGAGTCGGTGGCCCACGCCGTGATGGAGGCGCACCCGCACCTCGACCTGCTCGTGAACAACGCGGGCGTGGCGATGGCGGGGCTGTTCGAGCAGATGTCGATCGACGACTTCGAGTGGGTCGTCGGCATCGACTTCCGCGCGCCCATCCGGCTCACCCATCACCTCCTGCCGGCGCTCACGAACCGGCCGGGCGCCCACGTGGTCAACGTGTCGAGCATCTTCGGCATCGTCGCCCCGCCCGGTCAGACGGCCTACAGCGCGAGCAAGTTCGGGCTGCGCGGGTTCAGCGAGGCGTTGCGGTCGGAGCTGCGGCTGCGCGGCGCCGGGGTCACCACGGTGCACCCGGGCGGCGTCCGCACGGCCATCGCCCGCAACGCCCGGGCAGCGAGCGGGATGCGCGCGGAGGACCTCGACGCGGGGGTAGAGGCGTTCGAGCGCCTGCTCTCGATCCCGCCGGAACGCGCCGCCGCCCTCATCGTGGCTGCCGTGGAGCGCCGGAGGCCGCGGCTGCTGATCGGCCTGAGCGCCCGCATACCGGCGCTGGCCGCGCGGATCGCCCCCGCCGCCCACGCCCTCGCCTTTCGCCCGATCCTGGCGCGCTCTGTGGAACATCAGGGAGGGTCGTCGGGGTCGACGTCACCTGACGGAGACGGTGGACCGGTGAAGGTTCACGCCCCCGCCGAGGGGAGCAGAGCTGCACGGGTCGCCGCGCAGGTCGGGCCACACGGTCGCACCTGACCCGTCCATCCGCGCGACTGGAGGATGGCCCCGACGTCCACGGAGAGCTCGCATGCCGTCGGGACCAGGTCGATCCAGAAGCAGCGCACCGTGACCCGGCCCCTCACGAGCGCTGTTCGATCTCGCCGCCCGTCCTTCTGCCGGCTGGCCCACGCCTGGTGACCCACCCGGCCGTCGATCTCGACGACGAGCCCGTACTCCTCGTACTCCACGTCTCGACGTCCACCCGTGCCCGTCGACGCCTGGCGACGGCCGGGTGGGAGCCCGTGTCGGCGCTCGACGTCGCGGACGTACCGGACCTCGGCCGCGCTCTCCGAGCCGGCCGCGACGTCGGTCAGCACCTCGAGCAGGAGCCGCCGTGCGGGTTGGCGTGGTCGATCCGACAAGGCCCGAGCCAGCTCTGCCGACGTGCACAGCCTCAGGTCGATGGCACGGGCCGCGAGCGTGACGACGCGGTCGAGTTCCTTGCCGCCGGCCAGGTCGAAGACGGTGTGCGTCGCCACGATGCGGTGCGGCCAGGCGTGATTATCGACGCGATCTCAGGCGTAGCGACTGCGCGTGACCGTGACCGCCGGCAGGGACTGCACCATACGCTCGGCGGGGACGACCACCTCGAGGAGGGGCGGCTCTGTGCGGACGAGGCCCCACGCATACCCGGCACTGGCTCGGGCCAACGCCGCACCTGGCCCGGCCCAGAGCACTGCGGCGGTCGAACGCACCTCCCAGTCGTCGCGCCCTGGCGTCGTCAGGTAGACCCCAGCGTGCAGACGGACCCAGCGACCGGAGCGCAGATGGCACTCGAGCGCCTTCGCGGTGACGCCGCCTCCGAGGGCCTGCGCCCTGGCGACCAACCCGAACTGGCCCGCGACCCGGGCGGCGAGCAGCCGGTTCGGCGGCATCCACATCGACCCACCCTGCCCGGATCGTCGTCCTGCCCCAGCGCGTCATCCACAACCCGCCGATCCGTGATGGTTCGCACCCCCCGGACGGGGAGTGATGCTGCACCGGTCGCCGCACCACCGCGGGGACGGGCCTACCTCGGCGCTGAACTACCCTGGATCCTCGTGGCTGTCGACTTTTCCGAGGAGATCAAGACCCTGCGCGCGACGATGGACTCGGTGCGCGACGTCACCGACCTCGATGCCCTGCGCGGCCGGATCACCGACCTCGAGAAGCAGGCCTCGGTGCCCGACCTCTGGGACGACCAGGAGAAGGCGCAGGAGGTCACCTCCTCCCTCTCCCGGGCCGGCGCCGAGCTCGAGCGGGTCGTCGGCATGGACCAGCGCATCGAGGACCTCGAGACGCTCGTCGAGATGAGCCTTGAAGCGGGCGCAGCGGACGGGGGTCCCGAAGCTTTGGCCGAGGCGGAGCGCGACCTGGCCCGCCTGAAGCGCGACGTGGGCGAGCTCGAGGTGCGCACCCTGCTCTCGGGTGAGTACGACGAGCGCGAGGCCGTCGTCACGATCCGGTCCGGTGCGGGCGGCG
>JALZBI010000117.1 GCA_030947565.1 Actinomycetota bacterium | reverse complement strand
CATCAGGAGGCTCCGTGAGCAGCGCCGCAACCACCTCAACCACCGTCACCCTTCGCGTACCTGACCCCCCCGCTGCGTCCGCCCGACCGAGCTCGGCCTCCGGCCGCAAGCATCGAGCGATCCTCGATGCGGCCGAGGATCTCTTCCTCGCCCACGGCTACCTCGGGACCTCCATGGACGACGTGGCCGCTCGCGCGCAGGTCTCCAAGCAGACGGTCTACGCCCATTTCGGCAACAAGGAAGCGCTGTTCGTCGCGCTCGTCTCGACGATGACCTGGTCGGCGGGCGACGCGGTCCACCCGACGCGCCCGGGGGCGCCAGGAGGACGGGTCGACGGGGCGGCGGACGTCCTCGCCCTACGCCGGTCGGACGTCCCGGCATTCCTCCAGGAGTATGCGCAGCGGCAGCTCGAGGTGGTGCTCACCCCGCGACTCATGCAGCTGCGCCGCCTGGTGATCGGCGAGGTGGCCCGGTTCCCGGACCTGGCTGCGGCGCTCCATGACGCCGGCCCTGCGCGGGCCATGACGGAGCTGTCGGCGGTGATGGCCGGCCTCGCGGCCCGGAGCCTGTTGCGACCGGGCGCGGCCGAGATGGCCGCGAGCACGTTCAACTGGCTGGTCATGGGCGGTCCGGTCAACGACGCCATGCTCCTCGGCGACGCCGCCATCCCGGGCGCGGACGCCCAGCGCGACCACGCAGCGGAGGCCGTTCGGGTCTTCCTGGCCGCCTACGGCTCGTGAACCCGGGCACGGGGTGTCATGAGGCGACCGGCGCCACGGTTGAGCCGTCGGTCCCATGCCCCACCGTGTGAGACTGGCCGGACCATGTCCAGCACCGTCCCGCAGGACGCCACCGCCACGGCAGGGGGCGGCCGCGCCTTCCCCTGGCTACCGCCGGCGTGGCTTCTCGTCGTGGGGCTGGTGGCCGTGGCGGCCAACCTCCGGGTCGGCCTGGCGGGCGTCCCGCCTCTCGTCGGACTCATCAGCTCCGACCTCGGTCTGAGCAACGCCGCCGTCGGCGTCCTCACGACCCTTCCGGTGCTCTGCATGGGCGCGTTCGCCCCGGTTGCGCACTGGGCGAGCACGCGGTGGGGGTCGGCCCCCGTCGTCCTGGTGGCCACCGTCCTGGCCGCCATGGGCTCGGCCCTGCGGCTGATGGGTTCGAGCCTTCCGGTGCTGTACGCCGCGACGCTCGTGCTCGGCGTCGGGATAGCCGTCGCCGGCACCCTGCTGCCCCGACTGGTCAAAACGATGTTCCCGCCGGAGCGGGTCGGGCTCGTGACCGGCGTCTACATGGTCGCCCTCATGGGCGGTGCCACGGCCTCCGCGGCCCTCTCGGCACCGCTGGCGCGCCTCCTCGGGTCATGGGAGGGATCGCTCGCATCGTGGTCAGTCATCGGGCTGGTGGCCGTCGTCGTCTGGTACCCGCTCTCCCGAGCGGTCTGGCGCCATCGGGCCGAGGTCATCGCGCGGTCGGTCGGCTCGCGGCTGCCGTGGCGCAGCCGCACGGCGTGGCTCGTCTCGGCCTACCTCGCCGTCCAGTCCTGGGTCTTCTACTCCACACTCGCTTGGCTGGCTCCCTCCTTCATCGGGCTGGGCTGGGACGTCGAGCACGCCGGCTACCTGCTCTCGGTGTTCAGCGCCGCCCAGATCCTCGCCGGCCTCGTGGTCCCGGCCGTCACCGACCGGGTGCACGACCTGCGCACCCTGCTCGTCCCGGTGGGGCTCGTCGGGGCGGCCGGGCTGGTGGGGCTCGTGCTCGCGCCGGACAGCGCTCCCTGGCTCTGGGCGGTCCTCGCCGGGCTCGGTCAGGGCAGCTCGTTCGCCCTCGCCCTCGTCCTGCTCGTGCGAGCCGCCGCGACGCCGCATGCGAGCGGGGGCCTGAGCGCCATGGGCTTCCTCGTGGGCTACGGCGTCGCCTCGCTCGGCCCGCTGGCGATGGGTGCCATCCGGGACGCCACCGGCGGGTTCCACGGCGTCTGGTTCTCGTTGGTCGTCTTCATGGTGGCCCAGCTCGCCGTGGCGCTGACTCTGCGTCCCGGGATGGCCCTGGTGGGCGAGTCATGATCATCGACGACGCCCTCGCCGACCTCGGCCCCCGTCCGCCGGGGCCCGTGGTGCGGGTGCTCGGCCGCGTCTTCCCAGGGGTGCGTGAGGTGCAGGCGCAGACCGGGCCGTACGCCGAGTTCTGGGCCCGGTCGAACGAGGCCGCCCTCACGCGTACCGGTCCACTGTGGGTGGCCCTCGGTGACTCGATGACCCAGGGCATCGGAGCCTCCGGCCCGATGCACGGATGGGTCGGGCAGCTCTCCGCCCGCCTGACCGCGGGCGGCTGGTCGCACCGGCTGGTGAACCTGTCGGTGACCGGGGCGCGGGTCGGCGACCTTGTCGGGTCTCAGCTGCCGGCGCTCGACACCATCGTCGCCGGCGAGGGACCACCCGACCTGGTCACCGTCGTCATCGGTTCCAACGACGTGGTGTCGCCACGACTGCGAGGCGGGCTGACCGACCGCTTCACACTGATGCTCGACCGGCTGCCCGACCATACCGTCGTCATGAACCTACCCAACCCCCATCGCGAGGCGCGTCGTGTCGACGACGTCATCCGGCAGCGTGCGGCGATGGGCCGACTGGTCCTCGCCGACATGCGGGCCGGCGGACCCCGCGGCTGGCGCGGCCTGCTCGCCCCGGACTCCTTCCACCCCAATGACCGCGGGTATGCCGCCATGGCCGACGTGGTGGCTGAGGCGCTCGCCGGCGCTGGGCTCCCCCACCGCTCGCTGGGCGAGCCCGGGCCGAGCCGGTGAGCCATGGCAGCCGGGGCGGCCGGGAACGCTACGAGGGGCAGATCGCGGGCGTCGGGACGACGTCCGGCACCCGCATCGTCGTCGGCCGGTGGCTGCGCACGCCGCTCGGCCCGTTCGCCGACGCCATGGTGGAGCGCGCCGACGGCCACCGGGTGCTGCTCGCCCCGGATGCTGCGGTGCGCAACGTCATCGAGTCCACCTACGTCTTCGACGAGGTGCGGCTGGAGCCGGTCGAGGTGCAGGTCGCCCAGGGCGACCCGTCGTCGGGCCAGGACAGGGGGGCCAGCTGGGTCCTCACCAGCCCGTCTCTGCGGCTGACGCTCGGGGTCGGACGCCGGCGCCCGTTAGGGCTGCTGCTTCGCGCCCTGCCGCCTCCGCTGGCGACGAGCACGACGTGGGCCACGCTCATCGACCCGCTCGCTGCACGGGTCATGGACGGCGTCCACACGCGAGGCACCGCCCGGGAGGGCCGACGGGAGTGGTACGGCGCCACCGACCTCCACGGGTTGACGTCGGCGACCGGGTCGTTCGACGACTCCGACCTGGGTCGGTTGGCGCCGGTGGAGCCGCCCTGCCGCTTCGGGTTCTCCTCCACGCCTCGTAAGCCCGGTGTCACGACGGTGGTCACGACGATCGAGACCCTGTGACGCCGGGCCAGCGCGCCGGTGGGCCCACGAGGCCGTTGGCCGATTCAGACCTTCCACCCCCACGGGGATCACTCGGGCGTCGGTGAGCCGGTGGCTGATCTTCGCCGCCGGCGCCGCGGCGAGGTGCTGCCGATCCTCGCGATCTCCCTGTTCCTCGGCGTCTACCGGACCTGGTGGGAAGCCCCGATCATCGCGTCCATCGTCGCCTTCGCCTGGGTGCTCGCCTGGGTGATCCGGCTGATGGCCCGCACCCGGGTGGCTCGCATCGTGCTGGAGAACAGCCACGACACCTCACAGGCCACCTTGCGGGTCACCGTCGTCCTGCTCGTCGGGCTGTTGCTGGTCACCCAGCAGTTCGGGGTGGAGGCGGCCCTCGGCGCCTTCTTCGCCGGCATGGTGCCGCGCAGGAGCTCGAGCACCGCCGAACGACACGCCTTCGACGACCAGCTGGATGCCGTCGGCTACGGCGTCTTCATCCCCGTTCTTCATCAGCTCGGGAATGGGCCTCGACGTCACCTCGATCGTGCAGAACCCGATCCGGCTGCTGGTCTTCAGGGTCCTGCTACTGGTGGTGCGTGGGGTTCCGGCGCTGCTGGTCTACCGGACCACCCTGGTCCTGCGCGAACGCTTCGAGGCCATGCTGCTGACCGCGACGGCCCTGCCCCTGCTGGTGGCCCTCGCCGAGATCGGCCTGGAGTCGGGGGTGATGCTGCCGGAGAACGCCGCGGCGCTGGTCGGCGCTCGAGTGGTGTCGGTCGCTCTCTTCCCGGTGGTCGCGATCAGTATGCGTCGGCGGGCCGCCGATCGGGTCTCGGGCGTCGGGCCCCCCGTGCCTGCCGGCCCCCAGTGGTCGGCGAGCCGTCCGGGCACGACGGGTCGACCGTGCCGGGTCGAGGACCGACCGGCTGAGCAGGCACGATGCGCCTGCACCGGCCCTACGCTGAGGGGATGGCGGGTGTGAAGCAGGTGCAGGTGACGTTCGACTGCGCGAATCCCCGTGCGGTCGCTGAGTTCTGGAAGGCCGTGCTCGGATACGTCGACCCGCCGGTCCCCCCGGGCTTCGAGTCGTGGGACGCGGTCGACGCCACGCTGCCGGCTGACCGGCAGGGCTCGAGCTGGGCCGCTCAGGACCCGGACGGCGTCGGACCCAGGTTGTTCTTCCAGCGGGTGCCCGAGGGCAAGACGGTGAAGAACCGGCTGCATCTCGACGTACGCGTCGGCGTAGGGCTGCAGGGCGACGAGCGCGTGGCTGCGCTCGAGACCGAAGCCGCGAGGCTGGAGGCGCTCGGCGCTCACCGCGTGCGGTTGATGCTGGCCGACGAGGAGAACGAGTCGTGCCTGGTGATGCAGGACGTCGAGGGCAACGAGCTCTGCCTGGACTGACGGTGGACTGGAGGCGATGCCTTCGGCGTCACGCGCGGTCGGCCTCCCTGGCCTCCCCGAGGTCACGTACCAGCCCGGCTAGCCGGACGGCCTCCTGCTCCGCCACCGCACCGTCAGCCCGCTGGATGGCCATGACGGCCACCGTGTCGGTGTCATCGAGCTCGAGGGTCACCCATGGAGCCCCGCCGCCGAACTGCACGCCGATGACCTGGGCCCAGTCCACCCGCCGGGTCACGACGAGGTTGCGCACCAGCAGCCCCTGCGGCGTCGGCACGGCACGGATGGACGCATACCTCCAGCAGGCGACCGCGATGAGCACGCCGATCAGCGCGACGAGCACCCGGTCGCCGCCCTGCCACGTCGTGAGGCCGGCATTGGCCGGGAGCAGGACCGCCATCGCGCCGAACACGACCAGCGCGGCTACGCCCATGCCGGTGGCGACGAGCCGGGCGCGGCGGCTGACGAACGGACGGAGGGGGTCCGCTCGGGACGGAGGCTCGGTCACAACCGGCACGCAGCGATGTCGGTGACGAGGATGGCCCGCGCCCCCAGGTCGTAGAGCTCGTCCATGACCCGGTTGGTCAGCCCGCGCGGGACCATCGCTCGCACGGCGCACCACCGCCGGTTCTGGAGGTTCAGGACGGTCGGCGACTCGAGACCAGGGGTGATCGCGCATGCCTGGTCCACCAGGTCGGCCGGCACGTCGTAGTCGAGCATGACGTAGCCGCGGGCGGTGACCACCCCGAGCAGCCGGCGCCGCAGGACCTCGAACCCGTTGTGGTCCTCGGCGGATCCGGCCGACGGGCCGCGGCGGATCAGCACCGACTCGCTGAGCAGGATGGGCTCCCCGAAGACGGCTAGGCCCTGGCTCCGCAGGGTGGCCCCCGTCTCGACGACGTCGGCGATGACGTCGGCGACACCGAGGGTGATCGCGGTCTCGACGGCGCCGTCGAGGCGGACGACAGCCGCACTGACACCGTGATCGGCGAGGTCCTTCTCGACCAGCCCGGGATAGCTCGTCGCGACCCGCTTGCCCTCGATGCCCGCGACGTCACGAACGTCACCCGGCCGTGCGGCATACCGGAAGGTGGACCGCCCGAACCCGAGCGTCATCACCTCAACCGCTCGACTCGCGCTGTCCAGCAACAGGTCTCGGCCGGTGATGCCCGCGTCGACGGTGCCCGAACCGACGTAGATGGCGATGTCGCGGGGGCGTAGGTAGAAGAACTCGGCCTCATTGTCGGGGTCGGAGACGATGAGCTCCTTGGCGTCGCGCCGGGTGGCGTACCCCGCCTCGCGGAGCATCTCGACGGCGGACTCTGACAGGGTGCCCTTGTTGGGGACGGCGATGCGCAGCATGGGTGTGTCCCGGTTCCTAGAGGTGGGCGTACACGTCGGCGAGGCTGAGGCCGCGCGCATGCATGAGCACCTGCAGGTGATAGAGCAGCTGGCTGATCTCCTCGGCCGTGCGGTCGTCGCTCTCGTACTCCGCGGCCATCCAGACCTCGGCGGCCTCCTCGACGATCTTCTTGCCGATCGCGTGCACGCCCGCGTCGAGGGCGGCCACGGTCCCGGAGCCGTCGGGTCGCGTCGCCGCCTTCTGGGCGAGCTCGGCGAACAGCTGGTCGAACGTCTTCACGACAGGCAAGAGTACGGGGGCCGCGAGCCCGCCCTTCGCGCCCGGGTCGCTGCTGACCCCGCCGCCCCCTGTGGACAAGTCGGAGGTCGTGCGCGCCGGCCTTGGTTCGATGACCAGGTGCAGGGTCAGGAGGCAGGCGGCGATGCTGGCTGACCCTGGAGGGGTGGAGCTGCTCCTGGCCGCCGAAGGGCCTGTGGAGGCGCTGGTCCCGGCTGACCTCGGCGGGCTGCACGCGGCGACCGAGGCGCTGCGATTCGTGGCGACGGTGCTGGAGGTCGGGGGCCACGCTCTTGGTCGGGTGGAGGTCACGCAGTGGCGAGGGCAGGCGAGCACCGCGTTCGCCGAGCGGATCGCGGTCGAGCCCCGGAGGTGGCAGTCGGCCGCCGAGGCGTTCCGCACGGGCGCTGAGGCGGTCGAGCGGTTCAGCGACGACGTCGTGGCGGCGCGGGCGGTGGCCGCCGCGGCCGTCGAGGTCTACCGGCGCTACATGCGGT
>JALZBI010000457.1 GCA_030947565.1 Actinomycetota bacterium | reverse complement strand
CTCGTGCATCGCTCATCGCCTAATTCGCCGACCCCAGTGCGGTGGTGACGATCGAGGTCAGCGCGGCCGAGACGGCGCCCGACTTGACGACGGCGAGCAACACGGCGGCGAAGGCCACGGCGGCCAACGTGCCGACGGCATACTCCGCCGTGGTCATGCCGGCGTCCGACCTCGAGCCGCGCCGGTGCCAGCGTGTCAAGCACGTGCCAAGAACTGTCCGGGACATCCGGATCCCCCTGTCAGACATGCGGTCTCGTCGACCGCGGTGACCGGTCGATCCGGCCGTACGGCGATCGTGCGACCACACCCCAGAGAGGCGGAAGACCCGTCGGCGCGCCTGTGGACGGCGGGACGACACGGTCGGGCCCTGTGGACGAGGGGTGGCCTCGGAACACGCTGGCGGATGAGGCGAGGGGTCAGGTCGACGGTCACGTCAGGGTCAGGCCAGGAGTCACGCCGGGGGTCAGGTCGACGGTCACGTCAGGGTCAGGCCAGGAGTCACGCCGGGGGTCAGGCCAGGGTGAGGAAGAGCTTCTCCATGGTCTCCTGGTCCTCGGTGCTCAGCCCGTCGGGGGACGCGGCCAGGCAGTCGCGCATTCCAGAGGCGACGATGACGAACCCGGCGCGGTCCAGCGCCCGGCCGACGGCCGCCAGCTGCATGACCACGTCCTTGCCGTCGCGGCCCTCCTCGATGAGGCGGATCACGCCCCCGAGCTGGCCCTGTGCGCGCCGCAGCCGGTTGACCACCGGGGTCATGTCGTCGGGGTTGAGGGTGACCATGATGTTGTCCTCTGGTCGGGAGCCGGGGCATTCGTGTCGGCGGGACAGCGGGGCGGTCACGCCACGACGGGTGAAACCTGGCGGGCTGGGCGGATTCGTCCCGACTATACTCTGTGGGGTATCTCACGCCGGGCGAACGCGAGCTTGACGATGCCTCCTGGGGTATTACTCTCGACCCCGTCAGATACCCCATATGGGATCCCTCCGCCACCTGACGGGTTGAGGGCCTGGCGTCCCGGAGACTCGGAAGCCCTGTGCCCCCCTGCCGGGCTTCCGGTCGGCCCCTCCCGCTTGATGCGGGAGCTGGGGCCTGCCGCCGGGGACAGAGAAACCCCCTGCCTCTGTCCTCGGCGGTCTCCGGCCGGACCGGACCACCAGCCGTCAGTGGGCGGCGTCATACGCCTCGACGAGGCCCTTGGGCAGGCGGCCCCGCTTCGGGTAGTCGATCCCCTGCTCGGTCGCCCAGCGCTTCAGGTTGCTGATGCTCTCGTGGCGGCCGGCGCTCCCGGAGGAGCCCCCAGATGCGCCGCCGGAGGAGCCGCGACGGGGGGCCCGGCCCGCCTTGCGGGCGTGGGCGACGTACATGCCGATCGCCTTCTCGAACCCGTCGGCCTCCTTGGCCGTCAGGTCGATCACGTAGTCGACACCCTTGTACCCGAAGCTCACCGACTCGAGACCGGCCTCCACCTCGTCACCGGACAGGTCGGAGATCAGGACGGTCTGCACTCGTTGCGCCATGACCTGAGGATAGGAGGCTGACCTGGCGTTTTGGGGGTATGCCGCGCACTTGCGGACTCGGTCGGCGACCACGAGCCACGGCGACCCTGAACAAACCGCCCCAGCGTCCGACCGGCTCCGACCGAATCCGTCAGCGCCGGTCAGCGCCTGCCGGTGTCGGTCCGCCGAAGAGGGACGCCATCCCCAGCCGGAGGGCGGTGAGATCGCTGTCGAGGGCGATGAGGTCGAGCAGCGGGGACAACGCTCGCAGCTCGTCGCTTCCGGCATACATGCCGACGACCACTCCGGCCGCTCGGCCGACCTCGATGACCGAGCGGACCGCGGCCACCCCCTCAGGGGACGACGGTGACGAGCGGCCCAGGGACGCGTTGAGGTCGTAGGGCCCCACGAAGATCCCGTCCACGCCGTCGACCTCGGCGATCGCGGCGGCGTGGTCGCGTCCTGCTCGCGTCTCCACCATGGGCAGCAGGAGCGGGTCGGTGCCGGAGGTCACGCCGAACGACGAGCGCGCGGCACCCGTGCTCCGAGCACCCGTCGGCGGGAGCCGGATGGCATCCACGAGGGCTCGGGCCTGGTCGACGGACTCCACGGTGGGCACGATCACCCCGTCGACACCGGAGTCGACGACCCGGCCGATCGCGCTCCGGTCGTGCCCCGGCATCCGGGCCAGCACCGGTAGGCCACGGCGCTCGGTGACGCGCAGCAGGCCGGCGACGTCGGAGGGGTCGAGGTCACCGTGCTGGAGATCGAGACCGATCCAGTCGGGCACCGACCCCGGACCCGCGTCGAGGGCCACCTCGAGCGCATACGGCGACAGGTAGCTGACCCAGAGGCCGCGTCGTTGGGCGGGGCGACGCTCGCGGCCCGCGGTGCGCACCGTGTCGACAAGCTCGGGCACCCCGGTGGTGCCGGCTCCGGTTCCGATGCCGT
>JALZBI010000009.1 GCA_030947565.1 Actinomycetota bacterium | reverse complement strand
GTCGCGTTCGCCGTCGTCGACGCCGGGGAGGGCCGGTTCGGGCTGGTCACCGACGCCGGCCTCCGGCAGCGGGTCATCGCCGAAGGGGTGCCCGGGTCGGCGCCGGTCAGCGAGGTCATGGATCCCGGCCCTCCCGCCGCGACCCTCGGCCAGTCGGCAGCGGAAGGCCTGATCCTCCTGCTCGACGGGGGCGTCGACTTCCTCCTGGTCGTCGACCGGGCCGGGGGTCTCCGGGGGGTCGTCGGCACCCGCGACTTCGCGGTCTCTCCGAGTACGGCCGGGGTCTCACTGCACGAGCAGCTGCGCCGCGCATCGAGCGTCGACGAGCTCGTCGACCGGGCGCGGCGGATGCCGAGCGCGCTCGAGGACCTCCTCTCGAGGGGTCTGGCCTCGAGGCGGGTCATCGCGGTGCACTCCTCGATCGTCGACACCCTCGTCCGGCGCGCGCTCGCGCTGGCCCTCGCGGACCACCCCGAGCTGTCGGTCGACGCCTTCACCTGGCTCTCGCTCGGCTCCAACGGCCGCCGGGAGGCGCTGCTCAGCTCCGACGTGGACTCCGCCGTGGCCTTCGACGACGGGCTTCCGGCGCCGGACCAGGACGCCTACCGGGCGGTCTTCGCCGAGGTGGACGCCGTGCTGGCGCGGGCCGGAGCGCGCCGCGACGAACACGGGGTGACCGCCGCCCACCCGGTCTTCTCCCGCACCAACGCCGAGTGGCGGGCCGCAGGTCAGGAGTGGCTGGCCCGGCCCGACGAGGCCAACGGCGCGATGATGACGTCGCTGCTCGTCGACGGGCGCCCGATCCACGGTGACCCCGGACTGCCCGCCGTGACCAGTGTGTTCGGCGACCTGCGCCGGCACCCCGGGACGATGCGGCTGCTGCTGCAGGAGTCGCTGGCGTCCCGAGCCCGGATGCGGTCCTTGAAGGACCTGCTCATCCGTCGTCCGGAGACCTTCGAGATCAAGACTCACGCCGTCCTGCCGGTGGTCAACATCGGTCGATGGTCGGCACTCGCGGTGGGTTCGTCGGCGTTGCCGACGACCGAACGGCTCCGCGCGGCGGCGGGGTCGGCCATGCTCCCGGCCGACAAGGCCGACGCGCTCGTCGAGGTCTTCGACCTGCTCCAGCGGCTGCGCCTGCGCTACCAGCTGATGCAGCACGGCTCGGGGGACCGGCCGTCGGACCTGCTGACCCTGGACCGGTTGTCCCCGATCGACCGCAGCCTGGTCGCCGAGGCGGTTCGCGAGATCGCCGCGATCCAGCGACGGATGACCAACATCGCCGCCTACGTGCCGGAGGAGTCCTGGACCGCCCCTGCCCCGTAGCCTGTGGCGGATGACGACCGACGACGACGTCGACACCACGCTGCGCGACTTCCGCCGGCTGATCGACCGGCTCCTGCAGGGCATGCCCGACGATGGCGGCGGTCCCCGCCTGCTGGATCTTCTCGAAGACCATCTCGGCGTTCCTCCCGACGGACTCGCGGTGACGAGCGAGGAGGTGCCCCAGCACCGGCTGGTCGACGCTGACATCGCGATGACGCAGATCGCCGCCCGTGACCCGGAGCACCGCCTGGTCGGGCTGGGCGGCGGGGACATGCGCCACCACCTCACGCTGGGTGACCACCTCCAACACGCCCGGATGGGACGCGGTGGGGTGGTCGCGCAGGTCGACTACGACCAGAAGGCCACCGGACCGGGTCCGGACGACCATCGCAACGTCGTGTCCCTGGGCCTGTGGCTGTTCCGCTACCGCGGCCATCCGGTCGTGGTGCGCCAGCAGTCGGCCAAACCGCAGGGGATGCGCCCGACGGGCTCACTCGACGTGCTCGCCGTCGACCGAGCCGACGCCGAGGCGCTGGTGAACGAGGTGCGGGCGCTCATGGACGAGCACAGCGTCTTTCGCGGCCAGGTCGTCACCTTCTCGCGCGACCCCTACGGCAACGGGCTCGCCGGGGTGACCTTCCTCGAGCGCCCGGAGCTGGCCGCCGACGACGTGGTGCTGCCGGAGGGCCTGCTGGCCCGGATCTCCCTCCACGTCCTCGGCATCGCCGAGCACCGGGACGCGTTGCGCGCCCACGGCCAGCACCTCAAGCGGGGCGTGCTCCTCTACGGGCCCCCCGGCACCGGCAAGACGCACACCATGCGCTACCTGTTGAGCGCCAGCCAAGGGACGACCGCCGTCCTGCTCAGCGGCGGCTCCCTGGAGTTCATCCACGACGCGGCCAAGGTGGCCCGCGCCCACCAGCCGGCGATCGTCGTGCTGGAGGACTGCGACCTCATCGCCTCCGACCGGTCCTTCGGACCGCAGGCCAAGCCGCTGCTGTTCGAGGTGCTCGACGCCCTCGACGGCCTCGACAGCGACGCCGACGTCGTCTTCCTCCTGACCACGAACCGGGTCGAGGACCTCGAGCGGGCCCTCACGCAACGGCCCGGCCGGGTCGACCTGGCGGCGGAGATCCCGCTTCCCGACGAGGCAGGGCGACGGGGCCTGCTCCGCCTGTATGCCGGTGGGCTGTTCTCGGACGTCGGTCTGGATGCCGCTGCCGCTGGGTCCGAGGGGACCACCGCGTCGTTCGCCAAAGAGCTGGTGCGACGGGCGGTGCTCGTCGCGGCCCGCCGGGGCGCGGGGGACGCGCCCACCGACGCCGACCTTGCCGACGCCTTGGAGGGTCTGCAGTCCGACGCCGAGTCGCTCACCCGGAGCCTGCTCGGCACCGCCCGCGGGGATGCCGCGGAGCCAATGGGGCCTGGTCCTTGGGGTCCGGGCGGCCCCGGACGGCCCGGGGGTCCCGCCTACTCGTCGAGCACCGTCATCGGCCGTGGCCGGTAGCGTCGCGCCGATGAACGACCTCCCCGACCGCGCCGCCGCCTTCCTCGCGCTGCACGTGCCCGGGACCCCGCTGCTCCTGCCGAACCCGTGGGACGCCGGCTCTGCGCGGCTGCTGCAGGCTCTGGGCTTCCGGGCGCTGGCCACGACGAGCGGCGGGTTCGCGGGCGCCCGGGGCTGCACCGACGGGTCGGTGAGCCGCGACGAGGCCCTCGCCCACGCCCGCGAGGTCGTCGACGCGGTCGGCCGGCCGGTGTCCGCCGACCTCGAGAACGCGTTCGCCGACGACCCGGCGGGTGTGGCCGAGACGGTGCGGCTCGCGGGCGAGACCGGGCTGGCCGGCTGCTCGGTCGAGGACTGGGATCCGTTGCGAGAGAGGACGTATGCGTTCGACCTGGCCGTCGAGCGGGTGGTCGCGGCGGCCGAGGCGGCGCATACCGGACCGCACCGGCTCGTGCTCACCGCGCGGGCAGACGCGCACTTCCACGGTGCCCGCGACCCAGAGGACCTTGACGAGACCATCCGCCGGCTGCAGGCGTACGAGCGCGCCGGAGCCGATGTCCTCTACGCGCCGGCAGTCAGCAGCGAGAACGGGATCCGCCGCATCCTCGGCGCAGTGTCGCTGCCCGTCAACGTGCTGGCCCTGCCGGACACCCCGCCGGTCGACCGGCTGGCCGAGCTGGGCGTGGCCCGCATCTCGACCGGGTCGGGGATGTTCTGGGCGGCGATGGGCGGCCTGGTCGCCGCCGCGTCCGAGCTGCGCGACGCCGGCACGTACGCGTTCTGGGACTCCGTCACTCCCGCCCGCCGGGCGGCGGCCGAGGCGTTCACCGACGACCGCGGCGGCCGACCCGCACTCTGACGTGCTGGTGAGGGAAAACCGCTTGTGAGTGAGTGCTCACTCATTTAATATCGGACGGGTGAGCCCCCGTGCCAGCGCCCTGCCTCCGAGTGAGCGACGCGTCTCCATCGTGCGGGCGGCGCTCGGCATCATCCGGGAGCGCGGCACGATGCCCACGACCCGCGAGATCGCCGACGCGGCGGGTGTCGCCGAGGGGACCATCTTCAGGGCGTTCGACACCAAGGAGCGGCTCGTCGAGGCCGCCGTCGACGAGGCCTTCTGCCCGGCGCCCATCGCGGTGCAGATGCGGGCCATCGACATGACCCTCCCCCTCCGGGAGCGGCTGGTCGTGCTGGTGACCGTGCTGCAGGGCCGGTTCACCGAGATCTTCGGTGTCATGGCCGCCCTCGGGATGACCGCCCCACCGGCCCACTTCGAGGAGCACCGCGGCTGCCGACCGGACACGGGACACGTGCCGGTCGAGGAGCAGGACCTGTCCACCGAGTCCGACTGGGGGCCGCCCGGCGCCCGGCTCCAGGCCTTCATCGACCCCGACGCCGACCAGCTGACGTGCACCCCCGCCGACCTCGTGCGCTACCTCCGGCTGCTGACCTTCTCGGCCAGCCACCCGGGGATCGCCGACGGCGCGACGCTCAGCCCCCAGACCATCGTCGACCTGCTGCTCGACGGGGTCCTCGCTCCGGGGGCCGCCCGATGCACCCGACCGCCCGGCCTACGAACCGACCTCACGAAGGGCCGCTGATGCTCGTCCGCCTCGTCCGCACCTATCTCGCGCCCTACCGGGGGCCGCTCGCCCTCATCCTCGTGCTCCAGCTCGTAGGAAGCATCGCGGCGCTCTACCTGCCCAGCCTCAACGCCGACATCATCGACAACGGGGTGGCCAAGGGCGACACGGGCTACATCATCACGCTCGGCGCCGGCATGCTCGCCGTCAGCGTCGTCCAGGTCCTGGCCACGATCGCGGCGGTCTACTTCGCGGCTCGGTCGTCGATGGGGATGGGCCGCGACATGCGGGCGGGCATCTTCCGTCAGGTCGGCGACTTCTCCGCGCAGGAGGTCGCGCGGTTCGGTGCGCCGACGCTGATCTCGCGCAACACCAACGACGTCACTCAGGTGCAGATGGTCGTCTTCATGGCCCTGGCGATCATGGTGTCGGCCCCCATCAGCATGGTCGGCGGCATCATCATGGCCCTGAGGCAGGACGTCGGCCTGTCCTGGCTGGTCGCCGTGGCCGTGCCCCTGCTCGCCGTCGCCGTCGGCCTGGTGATCCGGCGGATGATCCCGCAGTTCCGCATCATGCAGGTCTCGATCGACAGCGTGAACCGCATCCTGCGCGAGCAGATCACCGGCATCCGCGTCGTGCGGGCGTTCGTCCGCGAGGACCACGAGACGGAACGCTTCGGCGAGGCCAACGCGACGCTCACCGGCACCGCCCTCAGCGTGGGCCGACTGCAGGCGGTCATCTTCCCCATCGTCATGACCATCCTCAACGCCTCGACCGTGGGCGTGCTGTGGTTCGGAGCCGCACGGGTCGGGAGCGGCGACCTGCAGATCGGCTCGCTCACCGCGTTCATGGCCTACCTGATCCAGATCCTGTTCGCGGTCATGATGGCCACATTCATGGCGATGATGATCCCCCGGGCGTCGGTGTCGGCCGAGCGGATCAGCGAGGTGCTCGACACCCCGTCCTCGGTGGTCGAGCCGGCCAACCCGGTCACCATGCTCGCGTCGGGGTCGGCGGTCGTCTTCGACCACGTCGACTTCTCCTACCCCGGAGCGGCGGCCGCCGTGCTCCGGGAGGTCAGCTTCCGCGCCGAGCCGGGGCAGACGACGGCCGTGATCGGCAGCACCGGAGCCGGGAAGACGACCCTGGTCAACCTCGTGCCCCGGCTGTTCGACATCACCGGCGGCTCCCTCCTGGTCGGTGGTGTCGACGTGCGGGAGATCGACCTCGACACCCTCTGGTCGCGCATCGGCCTGGTGCCCCAGCGCCCCTACCTGTTCACGGGCACCGTCGCCAGCAACCTGCGCTACGGCAACCCCGACGCCACGGACGACGACCTCTGGGAGGCGCTGCGGATCGCGCAGGCCCAGGACTTCGTGGAGCGGATGCCCGACCAGCTGGAGGCGCCCATCAGCCAGGGCGGCACCAACGTCTCGGGTGGGCAGCGGCAGCGGCTCGCCATCGCCCGGGCACTGGTGCGCCGACCCGAGGTCTACCTCTTCGACGACGCCTTCTCGGCCCTCGACCTGACGACCGACGCCCGGCTACGAGCCGCGCTGCGTCCGGTGACCCGCAACGCGACGGTCATCGTCGTCGCTCAACGGGTCTCGACCATCATCGACGCCGACCACATCGTCGTCCTCGACGACGGACAGGTCGTCGGGCAGGGCCGACATGACGAGCTGCTCGTGAGCTGCGAGACCTACCAGGAGATCGTCCTGTCCCAGCGCGGCGTGGAGGCAGCGGCATGAGCGAAGGCGTGAAGTCCGCCGAGGAGAAGGCGGCCGAAGCCCGGCGCGGGCCGGGCCGCAACCCCCAGCAGGGCCGCGGCCCGATGGGGATGGCCATGCCCGGCGAGAAGTCCAAGAGCTTCCTCCCGTCGGCCAAGCGCCTCATGCGCCGGCTGCGTCCCGAGCGGGCCCTGGTCCTCGTCGTTATCGCGCTCGCTGTCGTCAGCGTCGTCCTCACCGCGGTCGGCCCCAAGATCCTGGGTCACGCCACGAACATCATCTTCGAGGGCTTCTTCGGCGCCCGGCTGCCGGCCGGGGCCACCAAGGACCAGGTCATCCAGGGCCTGCGGGCCCAGGGTCAGGGCCAGCTCGCCGACCTGCTCAGCGGGATGAACGTCGTCCCTGGCCAGGGCATCGACTTCACCGCCCTCGGCCAGGTGCTCACCCTCGTCATGGGCCTCTACCTCCTCGGCGCACTGCTGCAGTGGGCGTCCGGGTGGATCCTCGCCGGGGTCGTCACGCGGACGGTCAACCGGCTGCGGGCCGACGTCGAGGCCAAGCTCAACCGGCTGCCGCTGCCCTACTTCGACGGCCAGCCGCGGGGCGAGCTGCTCAGCCGCGTCACCAACGACGTCGACAACGTGCAGCAGAGCCTCCAGCAGACGCTGAGCCAGCTGCTCACCTCGCTGCTCACCGTGGTCGCGGTCGTCGCGCTGATGTTCAGCATCTCGTGGTCCCTGGCCCTCATCGCCCTGGTCACGATCCCCATCTCCATCTGGATCACGACGACCATCGCCAAGCGCTCGCAGAAGCTGTTCGCGCAGCAGTGGAAGAACACCGGTCAGCTCAACGGCATCATCGAGGAGACGTTCACCGGCCACGGCCTGGTCAAGGTGTTCGGCCGCCAGAAGGAGTCGCAGGCGGCCTTCGACGAGAAGAACGGCGAGCTGTACTCCGCCGCCTTCGGCGCGCAGTTCATCAGCGGCATCATCATGCCGTCGATGATGTTCATCGGAAACCTCAACTACGTCGTCATCGCCGTGGTCGGCGGCCTGCGGGTCGCGTCGGGGAGCATGTCGCTCGGCGACGTGCAGGCGTTCATCCAGTACTCCCGCCAGTTCACCCAGCCGCTCACCCAGGTCGCCTCCATGGCCAACCTCCTGCAGTCGGGGGTCGCCTCTGCCGAGCGGGTGTTCGAGGTGCTCGACGCGCCCGAGCAGCAACCGGATCCGGCGAGCACCCCGGCCCACGACGGCCGGCACGGCCCGTCCCGAGGTCGGGTCGCGTTCGAGGACGTGAGCTTCTCCTACACGCCCGACAAGCCACTCATCGAGCACCTCGACCTCTGCGTCGAACCGGGCCAGACGGTCGCCATCGTCGGCCCCACCGGCGCCGGCAAGACGACGCTCGTCAACCTCGTGATGCGGTTCTACGAGCTCAACGCCGGGCGGATCACCCTCGACGGTTTCGACATCACCGCGATGTCACGCCACGACCTGCGCTCGAGGATCGGCATGGTGCTCCAGGACACCTGGCTGTTCCAGGGATCCATCCGGGACAACATCGCGTATGCCCGTCCGGACGCCGCCGAGGAGGAGATCCTCGCGGCGGCGCGGGCGACCTACGTCGACCGGTTCGTCCACTCCCTCCCGGACGGCTACGACACGCTGCTCGACTCCGAGGCCGGCAACATCTCCGCGGGCGAGAAGCAGCTGCTCACCATCGCCCGGGCGTTCCTCGCCGCACCCGAGCTGCTCATCCTCGACGAGGCGACGTCGTCGGTGGACACCCGCACCGAGCTGCTCGTCCAGCACGCGATGGCCGCCCTGCGCAGCGACCGCACGAGCTTCGTCATCGCCCACCGGCTCTCGACGATCCGTGACGCCGACGTCATCCTCGTCATGGAGGACGGCCAGATCGTCGAGCAGGGCACGCACGACGAGCTGCTGGCGCGCGACGGCGCATACGCCAGGCTGTATGCCGCGCAGTTCAGTGGCGCGGCCGACGACCTCGACACGAACGCCGAGGGGGCGCAGGGGGCGCAGGGGGCGCAGGGTTCAGGTCCCGTGCTGGCCGGGGCGCGGATGGCCCGACGTCCCTGAGTCCCTCCCGCCGACCCGCCCGGACTGGCATGATCCGTTGACGAGGATGAGGTTGGCCCAGGAGAACGAGGTCTGAGGTGCGTCTGACGAAGCCGCTGTCGATCGTGACCCGCCTTCTCGTGGGCGGCAGTCCGGCCGGGAGAGCGGCGGCCATGCTGTCGACCGTCGCCGCCGGCGTCTCGTTCACACCGAGCCTCATGCCCCGGGGCCGGCGCGAGCAGGTGCTGCTCACCGGGTTGGCATCCGCCATCCAGCACGGGCTCGTGATGAACGCGCAGGCCCGGCACCAGGTGGTGGCCGGGCTCATCTGCTCGTGGACCGGGCACGGGAACGACCCCGTCGGTCGCCGCCATACGGAGTCCCTCGTCGCCGCCGGGACGACGGTGGCCGGTCTCGCGGCATACGCGGCCCTGCCGTACCGCCCCGGGGAGCCGACCGAGCGGGCGCTGCTGCGCACCCTGGGGATCCGGCTGTTGCGGATCGGCAGCGCCACCATGGTCGTCTCCGCCGCCGACGAGGTCGAGCGGCTCTACGGGGAGCGGGCGCCCGTGCTGCGCGTCGTCGCCCCCGCCACCGGTTTCCTCGCCGGGGCCGTCATCTCGTCGGGGCTGATACGCCGCTCGGAGGGTTACGACCCGGTCATCGCGTCCCGGTCCGAGACCTCCGTCGACCGGTTGACCGGCCAGCAGCTCCGTCCGGATGCCACGCCCGAGGACCGGGCCACCAGCCTGCCGATCTCCCTCGGGATGGGGCTCGGCGTCGCGGTGGCCCTCAACCTCGTCTCCGGTGTCGAGGGCGTGGTCTCCGGCTGGATCGCCGACGTCGTGCGGCGGGCCGTGCCGGGCAGCGACCCCTACGCGGTGCTCTTTGGGCACGCCGCCTTCCTGTCCGGCATCCTGGGGGCCGTCGGGGTGGGGGTGGAGTACCTCTACCACCACGCCGAGGCCGGCGGGTCGGCGATCGACGCGGCCTACACGACCCCTCCGACCTCACCGGTCGTCAGTGGCGGCCCGGACTCGCAGACCGACTGGCAGACGCTCGGCCGCGAAGGGGTCCGGCTCGTGGCCATGTCCCTGAGCCGCCAGGAGATCGGGGCGGTCACCGAGACGCCGGTCGACAAGGTCAAGGACCCCATCCGCTGCTTCGCGGGCCTGGAGTCGGCGGAGAGCGTCGGCGCCCGGGTGGGCATGGTCATGGAGGACCTCGAGCGGTTCGGCGCCTTCGACCGGTCGGTCATCCTGCTTACGTCCCCGACGGGCACGGGCTACATCAACTACGTCGCCATCGAGGCCCTGGAGTACCTCACCCGCGGCGACTGCGCGACCGTCGGCATCCAGTACTCCCTGCGCCCCTCGTTCCTCTCGCTGGACCGGGTCCGGATGGCGCGCGAGCAGAACCTCACCCTGCTCAACGCCATCGTGTGGCGGCTGCGGGCGATCCCCGAGGAACGCCGTCCCAGGCTGCTGCTGTTCGGTGAGTCGCTCGGTGCCCAGACGCTGCAGAACTGCTTCCTCCACGAGGGCAGCGCCGGGCTCAAGCGGGCCGGTGTGAGCGGTGCGCTGTTCCTCGGCACGCCGGCGGCCAGCCGGTGGGCGAGCAACTGGCGCAGCGACCCCACCCATACGGATCCGGACTCCGCCGTGGTGGAGGTGGCCACCGTGACCGAGTGGGACACGGCGCTGGCGGCGCGCGACACGCGCCCGACCTATGTCCTGCTGAACAACCACGAGGACCCCATTACCAAGTTCACCCCGCGGATGACCGTGGTGCGGCCGGACTGGCTGCCGCGTCGCGGCCCGCGCCCCCCGGGTGTGCCGAAGACGGCGATGTGGATGCCTTACACCTCGATGCTCATGGGCCTCGTCGATGTGGTCAACGCGCTCGACTTCGTGCCCGGGGTGTTCGTCGCCCGGGGTCACGACTATCGGGCCACGATCCCCACGATGGTGTCCCAGACCTACCAGCTGCCTGTCGGGGACGACGAGATGCTCCGGATCGAGCACGCGCTGCGCAACCGGGAGCGCACCTGGGCGGAGAAGCGGGTCGTGGCCGAGGAGATGGCCCGGGCCAGCCAGGCGGTGGCCCGCCAGGTCCGCAGCTGGGGTGAGCTGAGCAGCCCGTCCAGCCTGACGACCGTTCCGCCCGCGCCGGCGGAGCGCCCGGCGTGAGCGAGACGGCCGCGCCGCGGGCCCGCACCGGGCTGAGCAAGCGCCGGGTCCTCATCCTCGCCGTCCTCGAGATCGCCGTCCTCGCCCTCATCGTCTTCCGGGTGATGCCTCAGGTCGGGTCGTACTCCGCGGCGGCCGACGCGCTGCGCACCATGTCGGTGCCGGCCCTCCTGCTCATCGTCGTGGCGGTGGTCGTCTACCTCGTCTGGTACGGGCTGCCGTTCGTGGCGGCGGCTCCCGGTCTGGGCTTCCTCCACGCCCAGCAGCTGAACCAGGCCGCCTTCGCCATCGGCAACGGCGTGCCCGGCGGCGGGGCCTTCGGGCTCGGGGTGCAGTACGCCATGTTCGCCTCGTGGGGGTACCCCGCCGTGGCCGCCGCCGCGGCCATCGCGGCCATCGGCGTCTGGAGCCTGTTCGTCACCCTCGGGCTGCCGGTGCTCGGCGTCCTGGCGCTGGTCGTCTCCGGAAGGGCCGCCGGGTCCTACGTCCTCGGGGCGGTGCTCGGCTTGGCGGCGCTCATCGTGCTGGTGGTCGGCTTCGCGCTGATCATGCGCAGCGAGGCCGCGGCCACGCGGGTCGGTTCCTGGGGCGACGCGCTAGTGACCCGGCTGCCACAGCGCATCCGGACGAAGGTGCCGTCCTTGTCCGAGGCGGTCGTCGGTTTCCGGGCCGGGATCACCGACTTGGTGCGCCGCCGCTGGCTGGCCATCACCGGAGCCCAGCTCGGCGTGGCCGTGGCCCAGTTCGTCGTGCTCTACCTATCGCTGCGCGGCCTGGAGGGGTGGGATGCGGCTGGTACGCCAGTGCTCGTGGCGTTCGCGGGGTTCGCTGTCAGCCAGCTGGGTCTGCTCGTGCCGGTCACGCCCGGTGGGCTGGGGACCGTCGACGCGGCGATGGTCGCGCTGCTCGTCGCCCTCGGCACCTCTCCGGGGGTGGCCACGGCGGCTGCCCTGGTGTGGCGGGCCGCGTCGTTCATCCCGCAGATCGTCGCCGGCGTCGTCTCCCTGGCCCTCTGGACCCGGTCGGCCAACCGGCTTGCCGCCGGGCAGGCCCACGCCGCGTGACGGCCCCGTGACGAGCTCGGAGACCCACACCCCTCCAAGGGGGTGCAGCGCTCCGAGCTACGGGCCGAGCTGATGGTGCGCCGGCGGTGTGCGGCGCTGAGACGGGTCTGAGCTAGCTGCTGGCCGCCGGTTCGACGTCGGCCTGGACCTTGGGCATGAACAGGGCGATCACCGTCGTCACGACGGAGGCGATGAGCACGGCCCAGAACACGGCCGCCGCCCCGTCGCGGACCGCCGTCGGCACGGTGGGACCGCCGCCCCGCGCGATGATCCCGTTGGCCACGGCGCCGAAGATCGCGACGCCCACGGCGCTGCCGATCGAGCGAGCGAACATGTTCGCTCCGGTCACGACCCCTCGCTGGTCCCACTCGACGCTGGCCTGGGCGGCGATGAGGCTGGGGGACGCCACGAGACCCAGGCCGAGACCCATGACGAAGCAGCCGACCGCCACGACGGCGACGTCAGGCGCATACGCGCGGGCGGTCAGCAGGGCTATCCCCGCCAGGATGAACCCCATCCCGATGAGGACGGTGGGTTTGAAGCCATAGCGCAGGTAGAACAGCTTCCCCGAGAAGGCCGCGGCGATCGGCCACCCGATGGTCAGGGCCGCCAGGGCGAGACCGGCCACGAGCGGCGGGGACCCGATGGCTCCCTCGAGGTAGGTCGGCACGTAGGAGGAGAGGCCGATGAGGACGGCGCCCACGCCCAGGGCCAGGAGGCTGGTCGTCAGGAGCAGCCGGCGGCTGAGCACCCAGAGCGGGAGCACGGGTTCGGCCGCACGTCTCTCGACGAGCACGAAGGCCCCGAGCAGGACGGCACCGGCTGCGAAGACGGCGATGCTCGCCGGTGAGCTCCACGCCCAGGCCTGGCCGCCCTCGAGCACGCCGAGGATGAGGAGGGTCATCGAGGCCATGAGCAGGACGGCGCCGGCGTAGTCGATCTGGTGCCGGCGCTTCTCGATCTGCTCGTGGAAGTTGCGCAGGATCAGCAGCGCGGCCAGCACCGTGAGGGGCACGTTGACGAAGAAGATCCATCGCCACGCGTCGAGCTGGGAGAACAGGCCACCCAGGGCCGGACCGACGACGGAGGAGATGCCCCAGACGCTGGCGATGTAACCCTGGACCCGCGCTCGCTCGGCCACGCTGTAGATGTCACCCGCGATGGTGATCGCCATGGGCTGCACGGCGCCGGCGCCGAGGCCCTGCACGGCGCGGAAGGCGATGAGGGCGGGCATCGACCAGGCGAAGCCACAGAGCACCGACCCGGCAAGGAACAGCGCGATTCCCAACAGCATGAGCGGTTTGCGGCCCACAGTGTCGGCGAGCTTGGCGTAGACGGGGACGGAGACCGCTTGGGCGAGCAGGTAGACCGAGAACAGCCACGGGAACGAGGCGAAGCCGCCCAGGTCCTTGACGATGGAGGGGACGGCGGTCGCCAGGATGGTCGCGTCGACGGCGATGAGTCCGGTCGAGACCATCAGGGCGACGAGCACGGGGCCACGCTCGGACCGGAACCCGACCGCCGCTTCCGACACGTCGGGCAAGGATGTGGGAGCGGTCACACCAAGGGCCAAGTCCCTGGAGCGGCCAGGCATTCCCGACACCCGGGCATACCGGGCCCGTTCTGCTGAGGTCGACGCCCGGGTCCCGACCCCCGGGTTTCCCTGGGCCAAAGGTCACCTCTGGCCGTTCTGCTCGCCGCGAGTGGTCACCTTCGGTCGCGCCCGGTCTCGGTATACGGCCGAAGGTGACCTCTCGACATCGACGGCACGGCCAGAGGTGACCTTTGGCGGGCAGAGCCGGGGGGTGCGTCCGCCGACCAGAACGCGCCCGAGAGGGCCCCACGAACCCAGGCTTCCTGGGCCAAAGGTCACCTCTGGCCGTTCATTCGCCGCGAGTGGTCACCTTCGGTCGCGCCGGGCCTCGGTATGCGGCCGATTGTGACCTCTCGACATCGACGGCACGGCCAGAGGTGACCTTTGGCGGGTCAAGCCGGGGGGTGAGCGAAGGGAGTGACGCCTCCCGGTGGGGGTATGCGCGCGGGAGACTCAGCCGAGCTGCCAGGACCGCTTGCTCAGGCCGAACCAGAAGCCGTCGACGACGCTGCGGGCGTCGAGGCGGCCGTTGCCGTCGGGGCCGTAGGCCGCACCGAGCGAGACGAACAGCGGGGCGAAGTGCTCGGTGCGGGGGTGGGCGGTATGCGCGGCCGGGGCCTTGTCGAGGAAGTCGAGCAGGGCGTCGACGTCATCGTGGGCCATCGCCTCCTTGGCCCAGGCGTCGAACTCGGTCGACCAGCCCGGCGCGGGCGCATCGGGCGGCAGGGAGGGGTTGAAGCCGCGCAGGTTGTGCGTCGTGAACCCTGACCCGACGATGAGGGTGCCGGCCTCACGCAGCGGCGCCAGCTTCTGGCCGAGGCGGAACAGCGCACGCGGGTCGAGCGTGGGCATCGACATCTGGAGCACCGGCACGTCGGCGTCGGGGAACATCTCGACGAGCGGCACGTAGGCACCGTGGTCGAGGCCGCGCCCCTCGTCGCGGTGCACGGGGGTGCCGGGCGCGGCGACCAGGCGGGTCACCTCGTCGGCCAGCTCCGGCGCGGCCGGGGCGGCATACGTCACCTCGTAGTAGCGCTGCGGGAAGCCCCAGAAGTCGTAGGTCAGCGGGGCGCCCGTGGTCGAGGACAACGCGAGCGGCGCCTCCTCCCAGTGCGCGGAGACCATCAGGATGTTGGCCGGCTTCTCGCGGGTGGCCAGCATCGACCTCGACCAGTCGGACAGCTGGCGGGTCCACGTCGCGTCGTCGGCCAGCGGGGGAGCGCCGTGGCTGAGGTAGAGGACCGGTTGCGGCGTCATGACCCGATCGTACAGACAGTTGAATAGTCAATCAATTGTCGCGCCTGTGCAGGGTTGGCGGTTCCAGGGTTTAGCGTGTGCATCCGCGACCCACGTCGGAGCAGCGACGAATCCGCTGCACGTGATCGCGTGATACCGAGAGTGCAGGTATGCCGTGGCAGCAGGGAAGGGCCGCAAGCTCGTCATCGTCGAGTCGCCGGCCAAGGCGAAGACCATCGCCGGCTACCTCGGAGGGGAGTTCGACGTCGAGGCGTCGGTGGGGCACATCCGTGACCTGCCGAACCCGTCGGAGCTGCCGCCCGAGATGAAGAAGGGCCCGTTCGGCAAGTTCGCCATCGACGTCGACAACGGGTTCGAGGCCTACTACGTCGTCGACGCCGACAAGCGGAAGAAGGTCGCCGAGCTCAAGCGGTTGATGAAGGATGCCGACGAGCTCTACCTCGCGACAGATGAGGACCGCGAGGGCGAGGCCATCGCGTGGCACCTGCTCGAGACCCTCAAGCCGCACGTGCCGGTCAAGAGGATGGTCTTCCACGAGATCACCCGAGAGGCCATCCAGCGCGCCGTCACTGACACCCGCGAGCTCGACACCCGCCTCGTCGATGCGCAGGAGACCCGGCGCATCCTCGACCGGCTCTACGGCTACGAGGTCTCGCCGGTGTTGTGGCGCAAGGTCCGCCAGGGCCTGTCCGCCGGCCGCGTGCAGTCGGTCGCGACCCGCCTGGTCGTCGAGCGCGAGCGCGAGCGGATGGCGTTCGTCATGGCCTCCTACTGGGACGTCGAGGGCGAGTTCACCACCCGTTCCAGCAGTGGCGCCCTCGTCGACGCCGACGCCTTCACCGCGCGGCTGAGTGCCGTCGACGGCGAGCGCGTCGCCACCGGCCGTGACTTCACCGACGCCGGCGAGCTCAAGGCCAAGACCGTCGTCCACCTCGACGAGCGGATGGCCCGGGCCATCGCCGCGGCGGTGCCGCAGTCCGCGGTCTCGGTCACGAGCGTCAACGAGAAGCCCTACACCCGACGCCCGGCGGCGCCGTTCACGACGTCGACCCTCCAGCAGGAGGCCTCCCGCAAGCTGCGGCTCAGCTCGAAGAACGCGATGCGCGTGGCGCAGCGGCTCTACGAGAACGGCTACATCACCTACATGCGCACCGACTCGATCACGTTGTCCGAGAGCGCGATCACTGCAGCGCGCGGCCAAGCCCGCGACCTCTACGGCGCCGACTACGTGCCCACCGAGGCCCGCCGCTACACCGGCAAGGTCAAGAACGCGCAGGAGGCCCACGAGGCGATCCGCCCGGCGGGTGACCGGTTCCGCACCCCGGCCCAGGTCGCCGGCGAGCTGCGCGGCGACGAGTTCGCGCTCTACGAGCTGATCTGGAAGCGCACCGTGGCCTCGCAGATGGCCGACGCCAGCGGCTCGACGGCGACGGTCAAGCTCACGGCGACCCTGGACAATGTTGAGGTCGCGCGCTCGGCGGAGTTCACCGCCAGCGGCACGGTCATCACCTTCCGCGGCTTCCTCGCCGCCTACGAGGAGGGCCGCGACGAGGCGGCCAGCAAGAAGCGGAAGGAGATCGCGCAGGAGGAGCGCCGGCTGCCGAAGCTCGGCGAGGGCGTCCCGCTCGCGGTGATCCGCACGGAGGCTGACGGCCACGAGACGCAGCCGCCGCCGCGCTACACCGAGGCCACGCTCGTCAAAGCCATGGAGGAGAGGGGAATCGGCCGGCCGTCGACGTATGCGTCGATCATGGGCACGATCCAGGACCGCGGCTACGTCGGTGCCCGGGGCTCTGCCCTGGTGCCGACGTGGTTGGCCTTCGCCGTGACCCGGCTGCTTGAGGAGCACTTTCCGCGGCTCGTCGACTACGACTTCACCGCCTCCATGGAGGAGGACCTCGACCGCATCGCCAACGGCGACGAGCAGCGGGTGGCATGGCTGCACCGGTTCTACTTCGGTGACGAGGCCGCGACCGCGGAGGGTCTCAAGGAGTTGGTCGCCGACCTCGGCGAGATCGATGCCCGCGAGATCTCGACCATCCCCCTCGGCGACGGGATGGTGGTCCGGGTGGGTCGCTACGGCCCCTATGTCGAGGAGGTCACCCCGGCCGGTGTCGACCCGTCCACCGGTGAGGTGCTGCTCGACGGCCCGCCGTCCGACGTGCCTGACACTCCGCGCCGGGCCACGATCAACGACGACATCGCCCCCGACGAGATGACGCCGGCCAAGGCCCGTGAGCTGCTAGAGGCAGCAGGCGACGACGGGCGCGTGCTCGGCCGAGATCCACTGTCGGACAACGAGATCATCGCCAAGTCCGGACGCTACGGGCCCTACGTCACCGAGGTCCTCCCGGAGGAGCGCGAGGACGCGCCCAAGACTCGCAGCAAGGCGGCCAAGGCCAAGCCGCGCACCG
>JALZBI010000116.1 GCA_030947565.1 Actinomycetota bacterium | reverse complement strand
CTCCAGGTCGAGGTCGACAACGATGCGGCCGTCGGGCTGTACGAGTCCGAGGGCTTCCGGCGGCACCACCAGTACGCCTATCTCGTGCGCTGACGCGGATGGCCTCGGGCTGACCCGCGCTGACCCATCAGGCGGGCGCGTCGCGGCCGCGGGCCGCGCTGCGGGCGGCGAGGGCGACCCGCCAGAGGTGCATCGTCGCGTACGACCGGTAGGGAGACCACCGATCGCGCTGGACGAGGTCGCCGGGCTCGATCCCGAGCAGGCGGGCACCCTGCCGGACCACGAGGTCTCCGGCCAGCAGGACGTCCCGGTCGGGAGCCAAGCGCATGACGACGTAGTCGGCGGTCCATGGACCCACCCCTGGCAGCTCGAGCAGGTCGGCCCGGAGCAGACCTGCGGCGCGCCCGGGCGTGAGGTCGAGGCGGCCACGGGCGACGGCCTCGGCCGCCGTCAGCACCGCCGAGACGCGCCGCCGGGGCCCGGACAGCACGCTCGGCCCACCATCGGCGACGGCCGCGGCCGTCGGGAACAACCGCCAGGCGGGTTCCCCGTCCGCCGCACCGTCCGGATCCTGGACCGGCTCGCCCAGCGCGACGACGAGCCGGGCCAGGTGGGTCCGGGCAGCCGCCAGCGAGATCTGCTGGCCGACCATGGTGCGCACGAGCAGCTCCCACCCGTCGGTGGTCCCCGGCACCCGCACTCCCGGGGCGGCCGACACCGATGCGGCCAGCGCCCGATCCTGCGTCAACCGGGCATCGACGGCCGCCCCGTCGGTGTCGAGGTCGAGGAGTCGGCGCACCACGGTCAGGACTTCCCGATGGTCGACGCTCGGGACGGCGGACAGGTCGAGCTCGACCGCGTCGTCGTCGAACCGCAGGGACAGCAGGGCTGGACCCGACGGCAGGACCAGCGCCCGGGTATACCGCCCGGCGAACGTCTGCTCGAGCCCGGCCACGGTGTGGGCCCCGAGATACCACTCGACCCACGGCACGTCGTAGGGGTGCGGCAGCGGTAGCCGCAGGGCCCCCGAGACCGAGCTCGATGGCTGGGTCACGCGAGGGTCTCGTAGTGACCCCGGTAGTAGACGAGGGCGTCGCTCGCCTCGTCGAGGATCTCGACCGCGCGCACCCGGCCCACGACGATGGTGTGGTCACCGGCTTCGTGGGCGTCGGTCGTCTCGCACTCCAGGGTGGCCAGCGCCCCGTCGAGCAGGGCCACCCCGGACGCCGCCCCGCGGTGGAACGGGATGCGGTCCAGCTGGCCGTGCAGGGGCCGGCCTCGCGTGGCCAGCCAGGCGGCTGTGGCCCGGCCCGGCGCGGGGAGGATACTGACGCCCCAGACTCCGCTGCCGGTGATCGCGTCGTGGAAGCGGGCCTCCCGCTCCACGCAGACCAGCAGGAGCAGCGGCTCGAGTGACACCGACGCGACGGCGTTCGCCGTCATGGCATGGTCGAGGTCGCCTACCCGGCTCGTGACGACGGTGACGCCGGTCACGAGACGTCCGACCGCCACGCGGTAGACGTCTGACGACGGGTCGGGGTAGGGCTCGCTCACGGTCGCGCAACGGCGGAGGCGGCCGCCTCGGCCAGGGCCGCCTCGAGCTCGGCGCGGTCCGCAAGGCTGCGCGCCGGCGCCCCGACGCAGTAGTGATCCACCTCGTGGCGCCGGTGCCCCAGCAGGATGTGGGAGGCCACGGTGACGACCCCGTTGCAGCCGGCCGGCTCGAGGTTCACGCAGATCCGGCGAGCCGGCTCGGCGGGGGGGCACCCGTCGCGGTCGACCTCGGCGAACTCCATCACATCGAGGTCGAACCCGATGCCGTGCGAGCACGACGGGCATACCGAGCTGTCGAGCACCAGGCGCTGGCCGCAGTGGGGGCAGGCGAAGTCACGCACGACGCACCAGCCTAACGAGCAGGTAGCAGGCCGCTGGCCGGACCCTCCCCGGCTGCCGGCCCGATGCGATCCCCGGTCTCCGGATCGACCCGCACGAAGGCCTCGCGTCCCGCCAGCCGGGCCGCGACATCGTTGGTCAGCGTGTAGTAGCCGCCGGGCCACACCCTCAGCTGGGTGCGGTGGGCATCGAGGGCACCGACCTGGGCGGGCAGGTGCACCGGGTCGATGACGACGTGGGTGACGAGGTCGTCGTCGACGGTGGAGGAGATGACGCGGTCGTCGTCGGCCGGGTAGGCCAGGCCCAGGTCCGCGGGCACATGCTCGCGCAGCCAGCGCCGGTCCGGTCCCACCCACGAGCGGGGGGTGCAGATGTGGAACGCGTATGCCGGTCGCTCCGCCGGATCGAGCTGCCGCAGGGCCGCCATGGTGACCCGGTGGGTCTGCACGTGGTCGGGGTGCTCGTATCCCCCGGTCGCGTCGTAGGTGACGATGGCGTCGGGGCGCAGCGCGCGGATGTGCTCGGCGACCCGCGCCCCGACCGTCTCGACGTCGGCCGCAGCGAAGGCCCGGGGGTGCTCGGCCGAGGCCATCCCGGCCATCCCGCTGTCCCGGTGGGACGAGGTGGTTCCCGTCGCCGGGTCGGCGCCGAGCACCGCGTGGTGCACGCCGAGCCGGCGCATCGCCTCTCGGACCTCTTCCAGGCGGAACGGACCGAGGGGGTCCCCCGCCGCGCCCTGCAGGTGGGCCAGCTCCGGGGGGACGACCTCGCCCTCCTCGCCCAGCGTGCAGGTGAGCACGTGCACGCTGTCGCCCATCGCCGCGTGGTGGGCCATGGTGATGCCGCAGGTCAGGGTCTCGTCGTCCGGGTGGGCGTGGACGAAGAGCAGCGTGGCCATGATGGGCAGTCTGCCCGCATCGGGGTCCCCGCGAGGTATCGGAGCGAAGCGTGGGGTCCCCGCGACGGTTCGACGCGAAGCGGCGAACCCCGTGGGGAGAACCTCGTGGGGTGATCAGACGATCTGGCGCTCCTCGGGGAAGTGACACGCGACGCGGTGACCCGGGACGTGCTCAACGGCGATCGGCACCTCGTCGGCACACTTCTGCTGGGCCTTCGGGCAGCGGGTGCGGAAGACACAGCCACTCGGGGGGTTCTGCGGCGACGGCAGGTCGCCCTTGAGGAGGATCCGCTCCTTCTTCGACTCGCGCGCCGGGTCGGGCGTGGGCACCGCGGAGAGCAGGGCGTGCGTGTAGGGGTGCAACGGGTGCTCGTAAAGCATGTCCCGCGGCGCCTCCTCCATGATCTTGCCGAGGTACATCACGATGACGCGGTCGGAGATGTGCCGGACCACCGACAGGTCGTGGGCGATGAACACGTAGGCGAGGTTCTGCTCGTTCTGGATGTCCTCCAGCAGGTTGATCACCTGGGCCTGGATCGACACGTCGAGCGCCGAGACCGGCTCGTCGCAGACGACGAGCTGCGGCCTCAGCGCGATCGCCCGGGCCACCCCGATGCGCTGGCGCTGGCCGCCGGAGAACTCGTGCGGGTAGCGGTTGTAGTGCTCGGGGTTGAGCCCGACCCGCTCCATGAGGTTCTGCACCGTCTTGCGCACGCCGCCCTCGGGCTTGATGCCCTGGATCTCGAACGGCGCCGCGATGATCGACCCGATCGGCTGGCGGGGGTTGAGCGACCCGTAGGGGTCCTGGAAGACCATCTGCATCTCGCGCCGCAGCTTGCGCAGCTCGTCACCACCGACCTTGGTGATGTCCCGACCCTCGAACTCGATGGTGCCGCCGGTGGGCTCGAGCAGCCGCAGCAGGGTCCGGCCCGCCGTGGACTTGCCACAGCCGGACTCGCCGACCAACCCAACCGTCTCCCCCGGCCAGAGGCTGAGGTCGATGCCGTCGACGGCCTTGACCGGCGCATCGGCACGGCGGACGAGCGTCTGGCGGAACTGCGGGAAGTGCTTCTGCAGCCCGGTGACACGCAGCAACGGCTGGCCGGTCTGGACGAAGTCCGGGGGCAGCTCGTGGGTGTCGGGGTCACGGACCTCCGCCACCGCCACGGTGCTGCCTCCCCCTCGCTCGGTCGCGCCTGAGGTGCCTGCGGTATACGTGGTGCCGGCGGCATGGGTGGTGCTTGAGGTAGCGGTGGTACCCGAGGTGCCTGAGGTGCCTGAGGTGTCGTGGTCGTTGACGACGGTCGGGGCCTCCTGGGAGACCGCGTTGACCACCTCGCGCCTGGGGGCATCCGCGGGCAGGGTCGCGGGCGCGTCGGCAGCGACCTCGGTCGAGACCCGCGCGGCCTCGACGTCGAGCGTCGGAGCGACCCGGGTCGACTCGTAGTCGCCCTGGCCGGTCCACTCGTTGTCGTCGGCCTCGTCCGGGGTCTGGTGGGGGGTGGTCAGGTCGCGCCGGGCCTGTTGGTCCTCGCGGCTCTCCGCACCGACATCTGGAGTGTTCCCGATGATGTTCTGCTCACGGTCGCGCCGCTGCTCGTTGCGCAGCTCGTCGTCGTAGGGGTGGTCACTGCTCACGGTGGTCCTTCCTCAGAGCCGGGGCTTGACGTCGGACTCGAACAGCTCGCGCCGTCGCGGAGACGGGATGTGGCACCGCACCAGGTGCTCCCCGCCGGCGTCGTCCAGCCCTGGGACGAGCGTCCTACACGCGTCGCCGGGCACCTCGGAGCGATACCCGCACCGCGGGTGGAAGGCACAGCCCGGGGGCACGTTGATGAGCGACGGCGGGTTGCCCGGCACCGGGTCGAGCCGCTCCTTGCGCACCCGGTCGAGGCGCGGCATCGAGGTCAGCAGCCCCCAGGCGTACGGGTGCTCGGGACGGTAGAAGACCTCGTCGACGGTGCCGTGCTCGATCGCCTTGCCGCCGTACATCACGAGGATCTCGTCCGCCATCTCGGCGACGACACCGAGGTCGTGGGTGATCATGATGATGGCCGATCCGAACTCCTGCTGCAGGTCGCGCATGAGATCGAGGATCTGCGCCTGCACCGTGACGTCGAGGGCGGTCGTCGGCTCGTCGGCGATGAGCAGCGACGGATCGTTGGACAGGGCCATGGCGATCATGGCGCGCTGCCGCATACCGCCGGAGAACTCGTGGGGGTACTGGTCGATCCGCTTTCGCGGGTTGGGGATGCCGACCCGACCGAGCAGGTCGAGCACCCGCGTCTTGGCCGCGGCCTTCGACATGTCGCTGTGGTGCACCCGGATGCCTTCGACGATCTGCGAGCCGACCGTGTAGTAGGGATGCAACGCCGACAGCGGGTCCTGGAAGACCATCGCCATCTTGTTGCCGCGCAGCTCACGCAGCCGCTCCCCGCTTACGCCCATCAGGTCCTCGCCATCGAGGAAGACGTAGCCGGCGGTGCGCGCGCGGGTGCGGCGGTGCAGCCCGAGGATGGCCTGGCTGGTCACGGACTTGCCGGACCCCGACTCGCCCACGATGCCGATGGTCTTGCCCCGGTCCAGCGAGAAGCTGAGGCCGTCGACCGCCTTGACCAGACCGTCATCGGTGGGGAAGTGCACCTGCAGGTCGCGAACTTCGAGGTACGCGCCGGTCGTCATCACCCCACCGGCGGACGTCGCCTGGTCGTGTGTGCTTACTGCCATGGCCTGGTCTCCTTCAGACGTCAGCACGTGCTATCGGAAGGCTCGGTCAGCTGAGTCTGACGCGGGGGTCGATGACACCGTAGAGCACGTCCACGACGAGGTTCGCGATGACGATGAAGAAAGCGGCGACGACTACGATCGCGACAATCACCGGCAGGTCGGTGTTTTGGATCGCCTGGAGTGAGAACAACCCGAGCCCTTGAAAGTTGAAGACCGTCTCGCTAATGATCGCCCCGCCGAGCAAGCCGCCGAGGTCGAGACCGGCCGCGGTGACGATGGGAGTCAGCGCAGCTCGCAACCCGTGCCGTCTGATCACAGTGATCTCCTTGAGACCCTTGGCCCGCGCCGTGCGGATGTAGTCCTCGGACATCGTCTCGATCATGTATGCGCGGGTCAGCCGCACATAGCTGGCACCAAAGACGGCGGCCAGGGTGAGCGAGGGCAGGAAGATGCCTTGAGCCCAGGCCACCGGGGACTCGGTGAACGCCGTGAACTGAGGCAGCGGCCACAGCTGCCATTTGATCGACACAAAGGTCAACAGCAGCACGCCGATGAAGAACGTCGGCAACGAGTACCCGATCAGCGCGAGACCGACGAGAAGCCGGTCCGGCCAGCGCCCTCGGTTGAGCGCTGCGATGATGCCGAACAACACGCCGCTGATGATCCACATCAGGAACGCTCCCAGCGCGATGGAGGCGGTGACTGGCAGGCCCGCCTTGACGATCTCGGTCACCCCCTTGCCCTGGAACGAGGAGTAGCCGAGGCACGGTGCGGAACAGGTATAGACCAGCTCGGGGTGAGCGGCCTTCAGCTCCGGGTCGTCGGGGAAGTCGCGGGCGACGAAGAATCCCTTGACGAAGTTGAAGTACTGCACGGGGATCGGCTTGTCGAAGCCGAGCTTGTGGCGGTTGCCCTCGACGACCGCCGGCGTGCAGTTCTTCGCGCAGGTCAACGTCGCGGGGTCGATGGGCGAGGCGAAGAAGATAAGGAAGGTGGTCAGGCTGATGATGAGCAGCATGACGACGACGGAGATTAGCCGTCTAAAGATGTAGAAGAACATGTCCTGACGCGTTGCCGCGTCTCACCACCCTCTCGTGCCGACCGTGGAGATGGTCCGCGCGTGTGCCGGACGGGAGAGGCTCCCGTCCGGCACGCGGCGGTCGTGTTCGTGGTGCTCGGGTCAAGCGAGTCGGTCAGGGTTCCCGTCAGTTGACCGACAGGGTGGCAAGGTCGACATAGCCGCCGAACTGCGGATTCACCTGAGCGCCCTTGACGCCGGAACCGGCGAGGAAGGTGAACTTTTGGCTCACCAGCGGAATGACGCCACCGTCCTTGCTGATCTGGCCGTCGATGTCACCCCAGGCCTTTTCACGGGCGTCAGCGTCCGGGATGAGGTACGCCGCGTCGATCGCCTTGTTGACGGCGTCGTTGTTGTAGTACCCGTAGTCCTGGTTGGAG
>JALZBI010000115.1 GCA_030947565.1 Actinomycetota bacterium | reverse complement strand
GACAACCGGCATACGACCTTCTTCGAGATGCTCGGCAACTGGAGCCTCGGCGACTACTTCAAGGACCACCAGCTGCGTCAGCTGTGGGCCTTCCTCACGGAGCGCGTCGGCCTCGACCCCAGTCGGATCTACGTCTCGTGCTTCATCGGCGACCCAGAGCACGGCATCCCCAAGGACATCGAGTCGGCGGCGATCTGGACCGAGCTGTTCACCGCGGCCGGGGTCTCGACCGACCAGATCGACGTCGACACCGAGGAGCACGGCGCCGAGATCGGCAACCGAGGGGCGCGGATCGCGTTCTACGGCAAGAAGAACTGGTGGTGCCGCGGCGGGAGCGCCGAGGACATGCCGGTCGGTGAGCCGGGTGGCCCGGACTCCGAGGTGTTCTACCTCTTCGCCCAGGTGCAGCATGACCCGAGCTACGGCGCGCACTGCCACCAGAACTGCGACTGCGGTCGCTACCTCGAGATCGGCAACTCGGTCTTCATGGAGTACCGGCGGACCGAGACCGGCTTCGAGCCGCTGCCGCGCCGCAACGTCGACTACGGCGGTGGCCTGGCCCGGATCGCCGCCGCTTCCTCCGACCAGCCCGACGTCTTCCACATCAACCTGCTGTGGCCCATCGTGGCCCAGCTCGAGGAGCTGTCAGGGCGCGTCTACGGCGACGAGACCCAGGCGATGCGTGTCATCGCCGACCACCTGCGCGGTGCCGCGTTCCTCGCCGTCGACGGCGTGCGGCCCAGCAACAAGGCGCAGGGCTACGTCATGCGCCGGCTCATCCGGCGGGCGATCCGGTATGCTTTCGACCTCGGCCTGGAGGAGAACTTCTTCCCGAAGCTGATCCCCACCATCGCCGGCATCTACGAGGCGCACTATCCCGAGGTCGCGGACCAGGCCGACGAGGTCGTCGCGGTCCTGTCCAAGGAGGAGCAGGCGTTCCGCCGCACCCTGCGCAAGGGGATCCGCCAGATGAAGGGCTACCGCAAGACGGGGCTCACCGGAGCCGGGCTGTTCGTCCTCTACGACACCTTCGGGTTCCCCGTCGAGCTCAGCACCGAGGAGGCCCGTCGTTCGGGCATCGAGCTGAGCGATGCCTGGCGGTCGGAGTTCGAGGAGCACATGACCGCCCAGCGCGAACGCTCTCAGAAGGGCGCCGCCCACCCCTGAGGGCGCCCGCCCGCCGGTGTGCCGTACGGTGCCTGGACCCACACGAAGCGGGCCCACCACGACCCGGAGGTCGCCTTGCCCAGCCCCCTGTCCGACGCGATCCTCGTCTCAGACGAGGTCCGCGCCGCGCTCGACGACGGGCAGCCGGTCGTCGCTCTCGAGTCCACGATCTTCACCCACGGCCTGCCCCGGCCCCGCAACCTCGAGGTGGCGCTCGACGCCGAGCGGCTGCTGCGCGACCAGGGCGTGGTGCCCGCGACGATCGGGGTGCTCGACGGCCGTCCCGTCGTCGGCCTCTCCACCGAGGAGATCACCGCCCTCTCCCAGTCGGACGACGTCGGCAAGTTCAGCCTGCGCGACCTGCCCGTGGCGGCGACGCGGCGGCGCTCGGGCGGCACGACCGTCGCGGCTACGTCGTTCCTGGCGCACCGGGCCGGCATCCGGGTGTTCTCGACGGGGGGCCTCGGCGGCGTGCACCGCGGCGCGTCAACGACGTTCGACGAGTCGGCCGACCTGCCGGTGCTCGCGCGTACTCCGGTGCTCGTCGTCGCCGCCGGCGTCAAGTCGATCCTCGACATCCCGGCCAGCCTCGAGCGGATGGAGACCCTGTCGGTCACCGTCGTCGGATACCGGACGCCCCGCTTCCCCGGCTTCTACATCTCCGACTCGGGCCTCGAGGTCGAGTACGCCGTCGACGACGCCGCTGCAGCCGCGCAGCTCGTGCGGGCGCGAGATGCCCTCGGCATCGACGGAGCCATCATCATCGCCAACCCCGTCCCCGATGATCACCAGCTCGACCGGGCCGAGCACGACGTCGTGCTCACCGACGCGCTGGCCGCGGCCGGTGCGGCCCGCATCGCGGGCCACGACTCGACGCCGTTCCTGCTCGACTTCGTGCAGCGGGCGACGCAGGGGCGCAGCCTCGACGTCAACGTGGCGGTCTACCGCAACAATGTCTCTCTGGGCGGGGAGATCGCCAGAAGCCTGGCGCAGCGGTCGCCTGAGGCCGCCACGTAGTCGGGGCCGCGGCCGAGCCCGGTGGCTGCCCGCCGGGCGTGTGGACGGGTCAGCGCATGCTGCCAGAGCGCCCGGTCGGCCCGTCCCGACGGTCATCGGGAGCCGGCACCGCGACCAGCCGGCGGTGCTGCGGGGTCGACAACGACGTCATACGGGCGAGCCCGTCCCGGGCGTCCATCGAGGAGTACTCCGGGAAAGGGTCCTCCGTCGCCAGCGACCCGAGGCGCGAGCCCAGACGACGAAACCATGTGGTCATGCGGACACTCCTCGTGCTCGGCGGGCTGGGTGACCAACTGTGACACCTCCCCGGGCCCAGATCCGGGAGGCTTTACCGGTTATTGCCGCAAAACGGACGGGCCGCCGAGACCCCCGGGAGTAGACCGTGGCCGCAGCGGGTAGGACCTGACCATGGACACCGACGCTCCCGACGAGCACCCCAACGCCAGCAACGCCGACAGCGCCGGCGACTTCGAGGCCTCGCTGATCCCGCAGGAGAAGAACCAGACGACCAAGAGCATGGCGGAGAACCGGGCGACGGCGGACTCGGATCCCGACACGGAGCCAGCCGAAACGGGTGAGGGAGACAAGAACACCGACCCGAACGCGCAGCCTCCCCTGTAGATGGGGTGTCCGGGGTGAAGCTGCGTGCGGACGAGGCACGGACCCGGCTGGCCGCCCACGTCCATGGGGTGCTGTGCACGATGCACCCTGAGCGTGGACCAGATCCGCAACCGGTCGTCTTCGCCGTGACCGACGACGGTCACGTCGGGGTGCCCATCGATCGGGTGAAACCGAAGTCCTCGAGCCGCTTGAAGCGTGAGGACAACCTCGCGGCCGACCCTCGCGCAACGCTGCTGGTCGAGCACTGGGAGATCGAGGACTGGTCGCGGCTGTGGTGGGTGCGGGCGGAGCTGCGCCACGTGCCGCAGCCACCGTTGGCCGTGACGGAGGACCTCGCCGACCGGTTGGCGAACAGCGTGCCGCAGTATGCCGACAAGCCGTTCCACCGCATCCTCGTCTGCCGCGTCGTCGGGGTGACGGGGTGGTCCGCTGCCGAACGGTGACGACCCGCCCCGCCGAGGTGGACTTACACGGCGGGGGACAGGGCGGTTCGGAGGTGAAGACGTCGTCGGGGTCGTAGGTGGCCTTGACGGGTAGGGGCGGGAGGGCGTCGGAGAGCTCGGCGACCCAGCTCAGACAGTCGTTGTGAGCGGGTCGGAGGAGTCCGGGAAGGCGTCGCGGGTGCCCCAGCCGGCACCCGGTGCGGCGTGGAACAGCGCGTCCCGGTGCGCGAACGCCGAGCCGCCCGGCGGCTCGCTCGCCGTGACGGCACCGCCGAACGCGTTCGCGAAGGGGTTGCAGTCCGGCGTCGGCGCGTGAGCCATAAACGACCCGATGAGGCTGATCGCGTCGGGCGGGAAGGGCACAGAGACGAACTGCGACGAGGACTTCAGTTCGCCGCCTCTTGGCGCAGCGGGATCTGTAGGTCCGGGTAGACGTCCCCCCAGCGACGACCTGGCCCCTCAGGATGAGAGTCACGGCGAGGACATGAGGGGCGTATCTCTGACGGGAAGGCTGTTCCGGACTGCCGGTCCGGATCGCTACGTTAGGCGTCGCCGACGACGTGGCGCGGACAACGGTAGGGGAGCGGAACGGTGCGGGACCAGCGTCTCCTCCTTCTCTCCGTGTGGGTGTCGGCCGGGTTCGCCGTGGTGTCGAGCATCTGGGGGATCCTCGCCGGCTCCAGCATGATCGTCTTCGACGGCTTGTACTCCTTTGTCAGCGTGGGCCTTTCCCTCTCCGCCGTTTTCGCGCTGCGCTTCTCGAGGCGCGGCCCTGACGAACGGTTTCCGTGGGGGCGGGAAGCGGCCGAGCCGGTGGCCGTCGTATTCAAGGCCGTGACGCTGGGTGCCCTTAGCGCCTACGCGGCGGTGCAGGGCGTCGTCGACATCGTCCAGGGTGGCCACGAGGTCGCCGTCGGCTGGGCCGTTGCCTACGCCGCCCTCGCTACGGTGGTCGTTCTCGTGGTCGGCCTGGTCCTTCGACGCGGCTCCGATTCCGACCTCGTCCGCGCTGAAGCGGCCGAGTGGCTCGGCGACGCCTGGCTGTCCGCACTGGTGCTGGTCGGCTTCATCGTCGCACTGGTCCTGGTCCGCACCGGCCGAACGGAGCTGGCGGCATACGTGGACCCGGCGATGGTCGTCCTGGGCTCGGTCGTCTTCCTGCGCGTGCCCGCTCGGCTGGTCCTCGACGGGATGCGTGAGCTGCTGGCGATGTCACCGCCGGACCCGGTGCTGGACCGGCTGCGGGAGATCGTGGACGAGGTCGGGCGGCGATACGCCTTGGACGAGGCCGTCGTGCGGGCGACCAAGGTCGGCGGCCGCATCGACATCGACGTCGCCTACGTCGTCGAGGATCACTCGCTGGTGCAGACCATCGCCGAGTCCGACCGCGTACGCGTCGACCTCGCCGAGCAGCTCGCCGTACTCGGCTACGAGCGTTCCCTGTCGGTGACGTTCACGGCGGACCGACGCCTGGCGGAGTGAGCCGACGGAGACAACGGAGGGCTGTGGCGCCCATGGGGGCCACAACCCTCCGTCGTCATGCTGTGCACGTGAAGGCCGGAAGCCCTCCGGCTCTAGATGTCGTAGTACATCTCAGACCGGGCGATTTTGTGCCTCTGACCTGCAACGATGCTCATGCCCTGCGGCCCGATGGCACATTTATGGCACAGTCCGGATCGAAGACGGCGTCGATCGCACTCAGAGAGCGGGCCCGGGTGTCCGGCATGACGTGCGTGTAGGTCCTCAGAGTGAAACCCGGGTCGCTATGGCCCAGGTACTCAGAGACCACCTTGATCGACTCGCCCGCGTCGAGCAGCACCGACGCGAAGAAGTGACGCAGGGCGTGACAGCCGTCCTGCCTGGTCGGCTGCACGCCGATGGATGTCAGCGCCTTGCGCCAGACCGTGTTGAAGTAGTTGCGGTTGATCGGTCTGCGCTCTCGCGTGGAGCAGATCAGGGCGGCCGTCACGGGACGTCCCTGGGGCTCGATCCAGGGCAGAGTGCTCGGCTGCGGGGCGAATTGGCTCATGTGGACAGCCAAAGCGTCCGCGACGTTGGTTGCGAGAGGAATCGTCCGCTCCTTGCCGTACTTGGGCGGGGCGAACACCAACCTCGAGCCCACAACCGAGACTTGACGTCTCACGTGGACCTCACGCCGCAGGAAGTCCACATCCTCAACCGCCAGGCCGAAAATCTCACCCTGCCGCAGCCCGAGCCCGGCGCCGATGGAGACAACCACCCCGTACCGTTCAGGTAGGGCCTGCGCCAAGGTAGGGACTCGGTCGCGCGGCCAGGGCTTGATCTTGGTGTGACCCTTGCGCGGGCGTCGGACGGATGGGGTTCGGGCCGGGTTCACTGCCACAAGCTGGTCGTCGACAGCGGCACCCAGGATCGTGCCGACATACCCGAAGATCTGGTGCTGTGTGTTGGGTGCCAGCGTGGCCAGTGACTTGGCCCAGGCCTGCACCATGCTCGGGCGTATCCCTGCGAGGGGCTTGTCGCCCAGCACCGGATAGATGTGGTTGCGCAGGTCCGAGGCGATCCGCGCGCGGGTGGAGGGAGCAAACAGTTGAGCCGCCAACCAGCGATCCGCGTAGGAACGGAAGGTCACCCGTCCTGCGTTGCGGTCGACGTATCCACCGCGGAGCTTGTCGGTCTCTACCGAGGCGGCATAGTCCAGCGCCTCGCGCTTGCGATCGAAGGAGCGCTTCCGCTGAACACCGTTGGGGTCCCGGAACCGTACGTCGTAATGCGGTCTACCGTCTCGACCGGTGCGAGTTCTAACCGTCGCCACGCAAACACCTACCAGGTTGAGGCTCCGAGGACCGCTTCGTGGAAGCGGCCTCCGCTTAACACGGACCGAGATGAGAAGCGTCCACATCGCCGCTCGGTGACACCCGCCCGGCACGGTCGGTACCCGCTCCCCAAGATACCGCCCAACCCGCGACGTTCCTGGGGGAGTGTGGCTAGCGGCAGCTTCTTCGATGCCAGCGTGTAGCACCGGCGCGGAGGCAAACCGCCGTCTCGCGGGTCCAGACCGTGAACATGCAGACGCTCGACGCCGCCGGCACACCGCAGCGTGAACCATTGCTTCTGAGCCGACACGATCTGACAGGTTTATGCGCTGTTAAGCCTCAGTTCTTGGATGTAGGCGCGGACGTCCTCCAGGGTGTAGCGCAAGTAGCGTCCAACGCGGAACGCACGAGGCCCTACCGGCGTGCTGCAGCTCGACAGCGAGTGCCAGCGATACAGAGTCGCCTTCGGCACTCCGAGTAGCTGCGAGACCTCTGCAACGCCCAGGAGCGGACGCAGATCAAGGTCATCGGTGGCAGTAGGTCGGCCAAGGCCGTCGCGGCTGGGGGTGGTGTGATCGCGGCTTTGCATGATGTGTCACCTTCACGTGGGGGTTCTGACAGCCCCCTAAGCACCGACCCCCCCAAAAAGTGGACATGCAGTAGGACAGAATCTCACGATACGAGACGAGGGCAATGCCCGGCAGGCCACGCAAGGTCCCACGGCAGGCTGCCGGTGACCCAGGGTCAGGGTGCGAGACCCGCGATGGCCGGCCACAGACTCCAGCACCCAGGCTGATTCCCGGACAATCCCTTGATCCGCTGTGGCCGCGGGTCGCGGAACCGGAGTCGCTCGCTTTGTCCGCAGAGGGGCTTACGCGGCGGTAGGACGCAACTCTGGCCATCGTCCGACTCGCGGCAAGAGAGGACGTTCGCGAC
>JALZBI010000456.1 GCA_030947565.1 Actinomycetota bacterium | reverse complement strand
CTGCTGGAGGCTGACCACCACCGCGCCGACGAGGGGCCCGAGGACGAACACGACAAGCAGGATGAGGCTGGGGGTGAGGAACGCATACCCCGCCAAGGAGTCACCCCGGATGCGTCGGGCCCGGCCCGCCTTCACCGGCGGCCGGGTCTTTGCCGCCGGTGTCGTCGTGACGGCGGTGGTGCCGGCGCTCATGCGGTGGCGGCGGCGATGCCGTCTGACAAGCCCTTCAGGGTCACGTCGGTGCTCTGGTTGCCGACGAACGCGAGCTCGAGCTGGTCCTTGAGCACCGTGATGATCTTCGACATCACCGGCGACGCGACCTGTCCCGAGTCACCCGGCTGCACCGTCGACGCCTGGCCGATGAAGACCGGCGACAGCTCGGGGCGGACGGCGAACGTGATGCCGTCCGAGACAAGGTCCTTGCGGGTGGGCAGCAGCGACGCCGTCGCGCAGAAGGTGCGCATCTGCTCGGTCTGCGTGGCGTAGTCGAGGAAGGCGGCGGCCAGCTGCGGCTTCTTCGTCGCGGCGGTCGCCACCAGCGCGTTGCCGCCGAAGTCGCTGGCCGAGCGCAGCTTCTTGGGCGAGAACGTCGCGCCCCACTCGAACGTGAGGTTCTTCGTCGCGTCGGGGATCTGGAACGCCCCACCCGACGACATCACCGCGGTCTGCGAGTACCAGATGTCGGCGGCGAGGGTCGTCGACTTCACGGAGCTGTTCGGCGGCACGAGCTGGCGCGCGAAGAAGCTCTTGGTGAAGTCGACCGCAGCGCGACCGGCGTCCGAGCTGATCGCGGGCGCCTTGAGGTCCTCGGCCAGGAACCGGCCGTTGTTCTCGAACAGCCAGGTGAGCCAACGGGTTACGCCGTTGCCCTGCCAGTTGGCGACGTAGGGGAACTTGTCGGCGGGCAGCTTGCTGCGCAGCTGGAGCAGCACCTGCTCGAACTGGTCCCACGTCCACGCCTGGTCGAGCGTGGTGGGCACCGAGGTGATCCCGTAGGAGTCGAGTGCGGTCTTGTTGTAGAGGATGACCGACGTGTCGGTGTGGTGCGGCACCCCGAACGGCTTGCTCTTGTTCTGCACCGCGGCCCAGGCGGCGCTGGTGAACCGGTCGCTGAAGCCGCTCGGCAGCTGGCCGCTGAGGTCGAGCAGCTGGCCGCGCCCGGCATAGCTGCCGAACGTGTAGTAGGGCACCCGGAAGATGTCCGGCGGGTTGCCGGCCTGCAGCTGCGCGTCGATGTTGGTGAACATCTGCGAGTAGGGCACCGCGTTCAGGGTCACGGTCGTGCCGGCGTTGGCCTTCTGGAACCCGTCGATGGCGGAGCGGAAGCCCGCCAGCTCCGCGTCGGTGCCCCACGTCGTGAAAGTCAGGGCGTTGCCGTCGCTGCTCGCCTGGGGGTTCGACCCTGAGGTGGAGAACCCGCCGCAGGCCGCGAGGAGGGCCGGGAGGGAAAGGGCGCCGGCCGCGCCGAGGAGCTGTCGTCTGCTGAGGTCCATCGGTGTTCTCTCTCCGTGGCGCAGCCCGGCGACGGGGCTGAGGGGGCCGGGTGGCCGGACAAGGCCGTTTCATCGTTAACGTGGAAACATTAACCCCGTTATGGAGAGTCGGCACCACGTGACAGACAGCGCCCGCTGAGATGACCCCGGACCGGTCGGCAGAGACGGCGCGCATCCGCGAGCGCATCCTGGCCACCGCTGCGGCGATACTGTCCGAGGGCGGCCCTGACCTGGTGTCCATCCGGGCGGTGAGCGCCTCCGCGGGCATCCAGGCGCCGACGATCTACCGCCACTTCGGGAGCAAGCAGGGTCTGCTCGACGCGGTGACTGAGCACGGCTTCGCGGCGCACGTGCGCAGTCATGCCACCCTCCATCCGCACCCCGACCCCGTCGACGACCTCCGGTGGGGGTGGGACGCGCACGTGGCGTACGCCCTGTCGCACCCGCACGAGTACCGGATGACCTATGCACAGCCCCACCCCGGCTCGCTGCACCCGGCCGCCGCCCACGCCGAAGAGATCCTGGCCAGGCGCATCCGCCGGGTCGCCGAGACCGGGCGGCTGAGGGTCACCGAGCATCGCGCCCTCCAGCTCGTCCGAGCCGGCGGCGCCGGGACGGCACTCGTCCTGCTGGCGACACCGGAGGGGAGCCGCGACCCGGGGCTGTCGGCCACGGCCCGAGAAGCCGTCATCACGGCGATCACGACGGACCCGGCATCCGACCGGCCCTCCCCAGATCTGACACCGGGCCGGTCGGAGGAAGCCCACGCCGCCGTCGGCGCCGCGGTGCAGCTGGGTGCCACGCTCCACCGGGTCACCGCCTTGAGCCGGCGTGAACGGGCCCTGCTCGAGGAGTGGCTGGACCGCATCGCGAGCGCGTGAGCCCCCAGGTGCCCGCAGGGCTAGATCAGCCGGCGGACCGCCCGCACGGCCTCCTCGAGGTAACGCGTGACGACGGTC
>JALZBI010000455.1 GCA_030947565.1 Actinomycetota bacterium | reverse complement strand
GGCCACCGGCTTGGGTCGGTGCTTCGCCGGCGCCCGCTTGGTCGCGGGTATGCCGGTCGAGCCGGCAGGGGCGGTCGGGGGCGCCTCGGGCGTCGACCCGAGGTCGGGGACGGCCACGAGGGGCGTCCCGCGACGCCGGGCCCGCTCCCCCGACGCGCGGGCCGCACCGGCCGCGAGCACGTTGCGGGTGGCGCTCGCCCGCTTGGCGGCCGTCGTCTTCTCGGCGACGGTCGTCTTCGTGACCGCTGACGTCTTCTTCGCCGTGGCCGTCTTCTTCGCCGTGGAGGTCTTCGTGGCTGCCTTCGTGGCGGCCGCCGGCGGCGGCGCGGCCCGTTTCCTCGTCGTGGCCATCAGCCCACCCGTCCGTTGAGCGCGTGGGCCACCGCGTGCGCGGCGGACCCGGCGACACCCTGCACCGCCTGCGCGGCGGCGGAGGCGCCGGGCACGAGGGCCGTCACGTGCTCGGCGTACGCGCGGAACGCCTCGCGGGTCGTGTAGTCCGGCTCGAAGCCGAGCACCTCACGCATCCGCGTCGTGTCGAGTCCGCGGCCGTAGGCGAGGTACTGCATCTGGTCCTCCGAGAAGTCGGCAAGGCCCACCCGTTTGACAAGGCCCCCGAACAACCCGGCAGCCGGCAGCGGCACCGGCAGGATCGGGCGGCCCACCATGGCCGCCGCCTGCTGCACCGTGATGATGCCGGCGCCGGCGATGTTGACGTTGCCGACCGCCTCGGCGGCGGTCGTGGCGAGGACGAGAGCGGCGCTGGCGTCGGCCTCGTGGACGAACTGGAGGCGGGCGTCGAAACCGAGCGGGGCCGGGACCACGGGCAGTGCGAAGTAGTCGGTCATCGACGTGCGGATGCCCGGACCGATGATGTTCGCCAGCCGTAGCGTCGTGATGCCGACGTCGGGACGCCGGCGCGCGAAGCCGCGCACGTAGGTCTCCACCTCGACCGAGTCCTTACCGAAACCGGCGCGGGGCAGCGACTTCGGGCCCATCTCCTCGGTGAACATCGCCGGGTCGCGCGGGGACGAGCCGTAGACCGCCGCGGACGACTTCACCACCAGGCGCTTCAACGTCGTGGCCTTCTGGCAGGCGGCGAGCAGCTGCATGGTGCCGATGACGTTGATCTCCTTCTGGGAGACCCGCCCACCGGCCGACAGGGGCGTGGCGATGACGTTCATGTGCACGACGGTGTCGACATCGGCCTGGCCGATGATCCGGCCGATCATGGGGTTGCGGATGTCGGCCCGCACGAACTCGGCCCGGCCGATCGAGTGGGGCGGCGGGACGACGTCGACGCCGATGATGCGCTCGACGGACGGGTCAGCCGCCAGGTCGCGCGCGTAGCGGCCCCCCATGTAGCGCGAGACGCCCGTGACCAGCACGACCGAGGCCACGAGCACCCCCTTCCCCATCCGGCACGAGAGAACCCTGCACCTGCCGTCGATCCTACCGAGGAACGACGAAGGCCCCCGCCCGGTGTGCGTGGACAGAGGCCCTGCGTGGCTCGTGCGGGCGTCCCGAAGGGGTCCGGCCGGAGCGGCCGGAGGCTACTTCTTGTTGCGACGCTGGTGACGCGTCTTGCGCAGCAGCTTGCGGTGCTTCTTCTTGGCCATCCGCTTGCGCCGCTTCTTGATGACTGAACCCATGGACTGTCCTCGCGTGTGTGAGTCGTGCCTACCGTGATGTCGGCGGGCAATGGCTTTCGCAGGTCGCGCCGCACAGAACCGTCATCGTAGCCGCCCCGATGACCGCGCCCCAAAACGCGGCTCCGGACCGGGGTGGCGACGAGCCGGTCACGCGGTGTCGACGAAGGCCGTGCGCAGGTACTTGTGAACCTCGCCCTCGGGCACCCGGAACGACCGACCGACCCGCACGGCCGGCAGGTCACCGGCGTGGACCAGGCGATAGACCGTCATCTTCGACACGCGCATGATCGAGGCGACCTCGGCGACGGTCAGGAACCGCACCTCGGCGAGCTGGCGCTCAGTGGACATGATGACCCTCGATCTGCCCCTGGCAGCGCCGGCTTCCCCTCCGGCGACCAACTGCGCGGGTTGCAACACGTCACTCTAGGGGCAGGTGTGACGCTTGTGGAAGTAGAGGGTCGCACAGCCCGTCTCAGGTCGAGCCGACACGCCGTGACGACCCACGTTTCAGTCGAACCAGACGTCGAGGCCGTGCAGGGGGAAGACGGCCTGTCGGGTCGCCATCACGGCCCGGTCGACGATGTCCTCGGGGTCGTACCCGAGGTCCCACGAGCGCCACCACAGCGGTCCGGCATCGGGTGCCCGGTCGCCCATCCGGGAGGGTGCAGGACGGCCCGTGAGCGTCCGCACGTGCTCACGCCACTCCTCCGGCACCGCTGCGGTCACCTCGATAGGCCGGTGCACGGCGACGGCGGTGAGGTGGGTCCACGTGCGCGGCACGACGTCGACGATCTCGTAGCCA
>JALZBI010000114.1 GCA_030947565.1 Actinomycetota bacterium | reverse complement strand
GTCGCGGCCGGCGCCGCGGTCGCCGCCATCGCCGCCCTGGTCGGCACCCGCACCATGGACGTCGCGCCCGAGCCGCCCCCGACGACCGCCGCCACCAGCGCCCCCGTGACCGAGGCGCTGTCCTCGCCCGCGCTCGCCCCCGACGAGCAGCCCCGCTCGGCGGTGCCATGGGATGAGGTGACCGCCGGCTGGGCGGTCATCGCGGCGGCCGCCCCGCCCACGGCGGTGACGACGACCCTCCTGCTCGTCAGCCCGACCGGCACCCGTTACGCGCTCGGGACCGCGCCCGACTCGATCGTCGTGCAGGACGTCAGCCCCGACGGTCGGCGGCTGCTGCTCGCGGTGGGGTCCCAGGCGTCCGAGTGGGACCTCGTCGCCGGCACGTCGCGACCCCTCGGGGTCTCCTACGGCTGGAAGACGATGCGCTACGCCGGCGCGGCCGACCGGGGCTACCTCGTCATCTGGACCGACTCGGGCTCGGCGGTGCGCATCGACCACTGGAGCGCCGAGGGCCGGCTCGTCGCCGAGTACCCCCTGACCCTGCCGCCCACGGCCGGGAGCCCGGGGACGCCGGGCGTCGTCGTCGACCCCACCGGCCGGCAGGCGGTCGTCGCGACCCGCGAGGGGCCGGTCCGATCCATCGACCTCACCAGCGACGCCGTGGGGTCACTCGCGCTGCCGGAGGGGGTGTCCGGCTGCTCGCCCCGCGGGTTCTGGTCGGTGGTGGATGTCGTCCTGGCCTGCTCGTCCGGGGGCGGCCGGCTACTGCTGGCGCGGCTCGACGGGTCCCGCGCGCGCCCGTTCGGCGGTGGCGGCCTCGCCGATGCGTGGGACCTGGGGGCCCAGCCCGCCATCGTGCAGAGAGACGACCCGTGCTCCATCCGGTTCGGCACCTTGGACGACGCCGTCACCGCGACCCCGCTCACTCCGCCGGCGGTCGCGGCGGGCCTGGTCCCCAACACCGTCGTCGGCGCCGTCCTCTACCTGGGTGGCACCCGGTGTCCGACGGACGGGACCCGGCTGGTGGCCTACGACCTCGTCTCCGGTCAGGCCGTGCTGCTCGCCGGTGAGGACGCCGGAGGGCGGACGGTGCGTCAGGCCGTCGTGCTCCGAGCCCGGGCGTGAGTGGCACGATGTCGGGATGAGCGAGGAGCAGAAGCAGAGCGAGAACCGCGCCAACCCGACCACCGACGAGTTCCGGACGTTCGTCAAGTCCGGCTGGTCCCCCCGTTCCGGCGATGCACCGGCTCGCGCCGAGGTGGCGGAGTATGCCGCGGCGCGGCGCGAGAAGGTCAGCGCGCACTACCCGGGCGAGCGGATCGTCGTGCCCGCCGGTGGTCTCAAGGTGCGCAGCAACGACACCGACTATGCCTTCCGGCCGCACTCCGCGTTCGCCCACCTCACCGGGTTCGGCAGCGACCAGGAGCCCGACGCGGTGCTCGTCCTCGAACCGCGGGCCGAGGGCGGTCACGACGCGGTCGTGTTCTTCAAGCCGTGGGCCGGCCGCGAGTCCGACGAGTTCTTCAGCGACACCCGCTACGGAGAGTTCTGGGTGGGCGGCCGTCCGACGCTCGAGGACATCGAGGCCGAGCTCGGGGTCACGGCCCGTCACATCGACGAGTTCGGCGATGCCGTCGGCAAGGACGCCGGTGAGCTCGGGATTCGCGTGGTCCGCGACGCCGACCGCGACGTCGCGCAGCAGGTCGACGAGGCCCGGGCGTCAGCCAACGAGGTCGAGGCCGCCCAGGCGGAGGAGCGGGCTCAGGCCCAGCAGGAGGCCGACGAGGAGCTCGCCCGGTTCCTCTCCACGCTGCGGCTGGTCAAGGACGAGTGGGAGGTCGGCCAGATGCGCCTGGCCGTCGCCGCCACCAAGGAGGGCTTCGAGGCGGTGCTGGCCCAGCTGCGTGACGCGGTCGCCAACGGGCGCGGGGAGCGTTGGGTGGAGGGAGTCTTCGGGCTGCAGGCGCGGCACCAGGGCAACGGCGCCGGCTACGACTCGATCTGCGCGAGCGGCAACCACGCGACGACCCTGCACTGGACCCGCAACACCGGCGAGGTCAATGAGGGCGAGCTGCTGCTGCTCGACGCCGGCGTCGAGGTCGAGTCACTCTTCACCGCCGACATCACCCGCACCCTGCCCGTCGACGGCACCTTCACCGAGACCCAGCGCAAGATCTACGACGCGGTGTATGCCGCGCAGCAGGCCGCGATGGACGTGATCAAGCCGGGCGTCACGTTCAGCGACATCCATGACACCGCGATCCGCGTCATCGCCGAGCACCTCCACGAGTGGGGGCTGCTGCCGGAGGGCGTCAGCGTCGAGGACACCCTCGACACCGAGCACGGTCAGTACCATCGCCGGTGGATGGTCCACGGCACGAGCCACCACCTCGGCATCGACGTCCACGACTGCGCCCTGGCGAGGCGGGCCGACTACAAGGAGGCCAAGCTTCAGGCGGGGATGGTGCTCACCGTGGAGCCGGGCCTCTACTTCAAGGCCGACGACGAGCTGGTGCCCCACGAGTTCAGGGGCACCGGGGTGCGGATCGAGGACGACGTGCTCGTCACCGAGGACGGCTACGAGAACCTCTCGGCGGCCATGCCGCGCACCGCCGGCGACGTCGAGGCGTGGATCGCCCGCTTCCGCCGCTGACCCCAACCCCCGGCTCCCCCCCATTTCAACCCCAATAGGAGCGCAGCGCACGCCCGCTCCCCCCTATGGGGAGCGCAACGCACGTCCGGCGAACATGAGGAGCGCAGCGCACACGTTTCCGTGCGCTGCGCTCCTCATGTTTCGGGCCGCCCCGGGACCGACGGTCGGAGGGGCGTCGGAGACTCAGATCCGGTTGGCCGGCGGGGGCGTGGCCCCGTCGGCGGGCGACCCGGCATACCCGGGTGTGCTGAAGCCGGGGCCCGCTGCACCGGCGCCCAGACCGGCACCACCGAGGATGTCGCGAGCCTGCTGGGCGAACTTGTGCTCGACGAGGACCTCGTACTTGCTCGGGACGATGAGGCTCACCGAGCTGAAGTCACGGTGACCGCCCGTGATCGCGTATCCCGCTGCCGCCCAGGCGATTCCGAAGAGGGCGCCGAAGATCACCGTCGACAGGACGATCTGGATGACGCCGCCCTGAGCGGCGAAGAGCGCGAAGATCAGGCCGACGAACAGGCCCAGCCACACCCCGGACAGCGCGCCGCCCATGAGCACCCGGCCCCACGTCAGCCGACCGGTTATGCGCTCGAGCTGCTTGAGCTCGGTGCCGACGATGAGGCAGTTCTCGACCGGAAACTGCTTGTCGGACAAGGTGTCGACGGTCTTCTGGGCCTCCTCGTACTTGTCGAAGGTCCCCAGTGACATGGGGTACTCGAGGTTGAGGCGTGAACGGACCCTGCTCAGGCCGGTGGGCTGTGTGCTCATGCGGCCAGTATCGCAAACCCTGCCGCTGGAACCCCATCTGCTGACGGCGCAGATCGGGATGGATCGTCCTCGGCGATGAACCACGGGGGTCATGGCGTGTGGCGTACGCCCGTCCCACGACCCGCGACCTCAGCCGGGCTGGCCGAACGGCGCCCGCTTGGCCTTGGGCGGAGCCTCGAGCTGGGCACGCTGCGCGAAGTCCCCCCTCCGCAGGCTCGCGCTCACCGTCGTGAGCACCGTCGACCGGGGGACCGGGGTGCTCCCGGGGCCGGAGGGGTGGAGAGCTTCGAGGAAGTAATAGGTGAACGCGCCGTTGTAGCGGCCGTCGAAATAGGCGTCGGCCGAGGTCTGGTCGGCCTTGCAGGCGGCGAAGAGGACGGCCCGGGTGGCGGCGGGCGTGGTCCTGACGAGCTCCTGGTAGCCCTGGGGATGGGACTTCGGAGCGAGGCGGCGGATACCCAGAGCCGTCGGTGGCGGGAGGAACCGCGGCTTCCGCCCGGGCATCAGGTCGTCGCCCTTGAGACCGGTGCCGCTGTGACAGGTGTCGACGACCACCTCGACGAGCACCCCCGTGGGGATGTCGGACAGCAGGGCGTTGAGCTCGTCGTCGACGATGACGGTGTCGCGGTCCCAGTCGTCACCCTTCTGGGCGATGTCGTAGCACGCGAACGCCTCGTCGACGTGGTCGACCGTCTCGTCGCCGTTCGTGTCGGGCACCTGGGTGCCGTGGCTGGAGAAGGAGGACACCACGTGGTCGAGCCGGCCGTCCTTGGCCTGCCCCACCAGGTCGGTGAGCGCGGCCATGACGTCGGCCTTCGTCGCGTCGGCGTCGGTGAGCACCGTGACCGACCCTCGCGAGAAGCCGGGCAGGGCCTTCAGCATCGCGGCCATGTCGTTGGCGTCGTTGACGCAGCCGTTGAGCCAGCTGGAGCTCGGCAGGTGGGCGAACTGGTTGATGCCCACGCACAGGGCTTTGGCTGCCATGGGGTTCACGTCCTCTCTTCGATGGGTGATGGCGGTGGTGCCGGGTCGTTGTTCAGGTGCGGACGAGCACGGCGTCGGGGCGGGCGTAGACGACGTAGGCCAGCCAGGTGCCGTCCCCTTCGGCGCGGGCGGCCGTGCGGCCGGCCAGCGCGGCCGAGGCGACGGTGTCCCCTCTCAGCAGACGCGCGTAGAACGTCTCGACGAAGATCCGCGCCGGGGTCTGGTTCACCGACCACAAGCAGGAGACGAACGCCGACGCGCCCGCTTCGAGGAAGGCCCGGGCGAACCCACCCAGGCTCGTGAGGTCCTCCCCCTGGCGGCCGACCTGGCAGGCGTTGAGCACGACGAGCGGGCCGCCACCGTCGCGCCGGGCCAGGCGGACGTTCTCGGCCACACTCGTGGATGACAGGTAGTCCGAGACGAGCGCGCCGCCCACCTCGCGGCCGGCCAGGAGGATCTTCGCCTCGGCGATGTTGCCGGGGTCGGCGGTCCCGTGGCCGCTGAAGTGCAGGAGGTCGAAGCCACCGCGGCGGCGCAGCAGCCGGCGAACCCCGTCCGCCGTCCCGGCGACCGACGTCGCGCCGAGCGTCGTGGTGAGGAACTGCGCCTCGGCCTGCACCTCGGAGAGGTCGAGGGTGTGGTCGGCGTAGTCCGGGCAGACCGCGAAGACCTTGCCCGCCCTGGCGCGCAGGGACGGCTGAGCGGGAAACGGCGTGAACGGCCAGCGCACCAAGCCGCGCTGGCCGAGGAAGCGTGGCGCCCTCTGTCGTGGGCCGCGGGGCGGCTTGAGGTGCACGAGCTCCCACGGGACGAACGGCTCGTCGGCGAGCAGGAGGAGGTTGTCGAGGTCGCCGCGGTGGTCCCACAGCGCGGCCTGGAGCTCTTGGGGAAAGAGTGTCTCGAACAGGTGGGCGCCGAGGTCCTGCAGGTCGGCCAGGTATGCGTCGGGCTGGTCCGACCGGTCGAACCAGAGCTGCTGCACCTCACGGAACAGGTTGGCGACGAACGCCTCTGCGTCCTGGATGGGAGCCGAGGTGCCCGTGATCCGTTGCGGCACACCGGGAAGGCGCAGCTCGTACTGGAACCGGGTCTGTCCCTCCCGCTCGAGCTGCGCGATCTCCAGCCACGCCACGTCGGCCAGCACCGGTGAGGTGGCCGACGCCACGTCCACCTGCGCGCGCGTCAGCGCCTGCTGCCCCCCGGACACGTCGGCCGGGTCGACGGCCGTGGCCTCGAGGGAGAGGCGGCCGAGCAGGTCACGGCCCTGCCGCACGAGCACCGTGACCCGCACCGGCCCGGGTGCGACCGGTCGCACGGTGAACGACAGCTCGGCCCAGCCCCCGCCCAGCGGCGGAAGGAGCCGGTCGAGGTCGGTGCCGTCGAGGGTGACGTTCGTCGCCGGGATGACCTGCACATCGAGCGGGTCGTCGGGCCGCACCGCCAGGACCGTGCTGGCCGAGGCGGTGTCGACGGTGGCCTCGAGCGCGGCCCGGGAGACCCGCACCCGCACCGATACCGGCACCGCGACGGGCGGGTGCTGAGGCATCTCGGCCGCGACGGTGGCCCGGACCGAGGCCGCGGTGGCGGCCGCTCCATGTTCCGAGTCGTCCGCCGCTCGCGGCGAAGACTCCGCCGTCTCCGGCGGCTCCCCATCGTCCGCCTCCGGCGGCTCGGCCTCGGCCCCGACGTCTCGCCCGCGGCTGGTCGATCGGCGCCGTTCGGTCATGCGCTCCCCCGGCGCCGGACCCGGTCCGGACGTGGGCCCGAGCGAAACCGGCCCGCCCCCCGGGTCGTCGACCCGCTGCAGGAGCCAGGCGTCGAGGGCGCGGCACACCTCGGGCTGCACGATGTAGTTGGTGTGGTAGACGGTCGAGTTCGGCGGATACGCATACTGTCCGCGGACGTAGCCGCCGCCGTGGGGCAGGTCGATGGCGCCCATCGACGCGACGTCGACCACGAGGTCGTTGGGGCCCTGGATGACCCGGTCGACGATGCCGTCGACGATCTCGACCACCACCGCGTCCGGGAGCTCCGGGGGATGGTCGGCGAGCGTCGCGACGAAGTCCGACGAGACGACGAACCACGGTGTGCCGGGCCGCGGTTGCCCCGGCTGATCGGCGTTGAGGGCTGTGACGAATGGCCCGTCGGGCACCATAGCCGCGATCCCCGGCACGCTGTCGGGGTCGGTGGCGAACGACGCCAGCCACTTCACCAGCGCCCCGATCGCCCGCAGGGCATCGACGGCGGCGGCGGCGGCCGACCCACCGCCCACCCGGTCGGCCAGCGTGCGGGCGTTGGCGGCCACGAGGTTGGTCTGGACGTCGACGAGGTCGGCCCAGCGCGCGGCATCGGCGAAGTGGGTGCCGGCGTTCGTGGCCGCCACGAACACGGCCCGGTCGACCGAGCCTCTCCAGGGGAGGCCCGGCAGCACCGACTCGACGAGGCTGCGCGCGGTGAGCCCGCCTCGGCTGTGGCACACCACGTCGATGGAGACCGGTTGCTGCGCGGGGAACGACGCGAGCCGCGCCGCCAGGTCACGGGCGTTCGCCAGCGGGTCCTCGCTGAGGGTCCTGTGGTCGAAACCCACCACGGCGTCGTATGCCTCGAGTGCGCCGAGGAGGAAC
>JALZBI010000113.1 GCA_030947565.1 Actinomycetota bacterium | reverse complement strand
GGCCTGGACCGCACAGCCGCCCTGGGGACCGCCGCCGCCGGCCGGCGGTGGCGGTCGGCCCGACCTCATGAGCGGGTCGACCACCACGACCAAGGGGTTCTTCGGAGCCCTCTTCGACTTCGGGTTCACGTCGTTCGTGACCCCGACCATCGTCAAGGTGGTCTACATCCTGGCCACGATCCTCATCGGGCTGGGCTACCTGATCCTGCTGGTCTCCAGCCTGCGCTCGGGCGCCGCCGCCACCATCGTCACGCTCATCGCCGGCGGGCTGGGCGCGCTGGTCTATCTCGCCCTGGTGCGCATCTCCCTGGAGTTCATGTACGCCATCGTCCGGATGAGCGAGGACATCAACCGCCGGCTGCCCAAGGCCTGACGCCCGCGGCTGGCTGCCGGCGGGTCAGGAGACGACGACGGTGTCGCCCAGCTTGACCTGGTCGAACAGCGAGGCGATGCCGGCCAGGTCGCGCACGTTGACGCACCCGTGTGACGCCCCGGCGTAGCCGTGGGCCGCGAAGTCAGAGGAGTAGTGCACGGCCTCGCCACCGCTGAAGAACATGGAGTAGGGCATCTTCGAGCCGTAGATCGTCGAGGTCCAGTCACGTTCCTTGATGTAGACGCTGAACACGCCCTCGCGGGTGGGGTTGTTCTCCGACCCGAACCGCACGTCGAGCTTCATCTGTGGTTGGCCGTCGATGACCCACGTCAGGCTGCGGGTCGCCTTGCTGATGCACAGGACCCGCCCCGTCATGCACCGGGAGTCGAGGGCGGAGGGCGGCGGCGGGGGTGGGGGAGTGGGCTTGACGTTGTTCAGCTCGTCGCCCGTCGGCTGGCGCGTCATGGCGTCGAGCTTGTCGAGGGTGCGCTGGTCGACCTCGCCGGTGACGGGGAGCTCGCGCTTGGCCTGGAAGCTCTTGACCGCTTGCACGGTCGTCGGACCGTACTGGTCGACGACGTCGCCGCTCCACCAGCCGATCTGCTTGAGGCGGGCCTGGAGGTCACGGACCGGCGCACCGGTCGTGTCCGGTTTGAGCAGCGCCGGTCCAGGAGTGAGCCGGTTGTGCATCTCGTCATCGGTGGGCGGCTTCGTCATCCGGCCGAGGGTCGTCCACGTCGCCGCGTCGACCGAGCCGGTCTCGGGCATACCGCGCTTGCCTTGGAACCCTCGCACGCCGGCCGTGGTGGCGTCGTCGTACCTGCCGCTGATGGTGCCGTCGTACCACTCCAGCTGCTTCAGCCTCGCCTGCAGCTCGCGCACCTGGTCGCTCGCGCTGCCCGCGGTCATCAGGTAGGCCGGGGCGACGGACGTCGGCGACGAGGCAGGGGTGGTCGGGCCGTCCCCGGTCGTCGGCGCGGTCGCCGGATCGTTCGTGGTCGTCGGGCTGCTCGCCGATGTGGTCGATGTGGTCGGTGCGGTTGAGGTGGGCGAGGTGGGCGAGGTGGGCGAGGTGGGCGGCGCGGTGGCGGGGCTGGTGGCCGCGGTCGAGGACGTCGTACCGGTGGTGGTGGTCGGGGTCGCAATCGCGCCCGCCCCACCGATCGCCGCCGGACCGCACGCGGTGAGGGACAGCGCTCCCGCCAACAGGCCGGTGACCGCTGCTACGCGAAACCGCATCCGAGCTCCCCCTGGTCCGTTCCTGCCTTCATCGCACCCATGTGCGAGACCGGTCAAGCGCTCCGTCGGGGCCGCGATCACTCGATCAGGGGCCACGGGTCGGGGCGCGACCACGGTATGCCAGCGTGACGGGCGCGACGGGCGGTGCGCGCGGTCCTTGAACAAATCGTGACCTGGCCGGTGATCGGATGTCGAACGGGTGCGGCTCAGGCGTGGTGGGTGTTCTGCGCGCGACGCAGCACCTCGGTGAGCTTGTTGGCGCCGGCGACGACCGTGCCGGCGTGCAGCCGCCCCGGCTGCCGGGAGAGCCGCTCGATCGGACCGGAGATCGACACTGCCGCAACGACGCGGCCGGACGGGCCGCGTACCGGCGCCGAGACCGACGCGACTCCCGGCTCTCGCTCACCGACGCTCTGCGCCCACCCGCGGCGGCGGACGGCCGACAGGGCGGTCGCGTTGAACTTGGCGCCCTGGAGCCCCCGGTGCAGCCGGTCCGGCTCCTCCCACGCCAACAGGATCTGGGCGGCCGACCCGGCCAGCATCGTCAGGCTCGACCCGACGGGGATGCTGTCCCGCAGGCCGACGGGCCGCTCGGCCGCGGCCACGCAGATGCGTTGGTCGCCCTGTCGGCGGAAGAGCTGCGCGCTCTCATTGGTGTGGTCGCGCAGCGCACCCAGCACCGGCCCGGCGGCGGCGAGCAGCCGGTCCTCGCCCGCTGCCGAGGCCAGCTCGGCCAACCGCGGACCGAGCACGAACCGGCCCTGCATGTCGCGGGTGACGAGACGGTGGTGCTCGAGCGCGACGGCGAGCCGGTGCGCGGTCGGCCGGGCCAAGCCGGTCGACCCGACGAGCTGGGCCAGGGTTGCGGGTCCCGCCTCCAAGGCGCTGAGCACGGTGGCGGCCTTGTCCAGGACGCCCACCCCACTAGAATTGTCCATGCACTGATATTGTCGTCTCATTGCCTGAGACGCAAGTTCCGACCCGCCGGATGTGAGCCACGCTGTCCGGCAACGGTGTCGGGTGGGAGGTCGTCGATGACGGGAACATTGGCCGAGAAGGTCTGGGAGTCGCACGTCGTGCGTCGAGCAGCCGGCGAACCCGACCTGCTCTACATCGACCTGCACCTCCTGCACGAGGTGACCAGCCCGCAGGCGTTCGACGGCCTTCGGCTCGCCGGACGGGGCGTCCGTCGGCCCGACCTCTCGCTGGCGACCGAGGACCACAACGTCCCGACCACCCCGGGCCCGATCACCGACCCGGTGAGCCGCACCCAGGTCGAGACGCTGCGGCGCAACTGCGCTGAGTTCGGTGTGCCGCTGCATCCCATGGGCGACGTCGACCAGGGCATCGTCCACGTCGTCGGCCCGCAGCTGGGGCTCACCCAGCCGGGCATGACGGTGGTCTGCGGCGACAGCCACACGTCCACCCACGGGGCGTTCGGAGCGCTGGCGCTGGGCATCGGCACGTCAGAGGTCGAGCACGTGCTCGCCACCCAGACGCTGCCGCTCAAGCCGTTCCGCACCATGTCCGTGACCGTCGAGGGTGAGCTCGCTGCGGGAGTGACCGCCAAGGACATCGTCCTCGCGGTGATCGCCAAGATCGGCACCGGCGGCGGCAGTGGCCACGTCATCGAGTACCGCGGCGCGGCCATTGTGGCGCTGTCGATGGAAGCGCGGATGACGGTCTGCAACATGTCGATCGAGGCCGGGGCGCGCGCCGGCCTGATCGCGCCGGACGACACGACGTTCGACTACCTCAAGGGGCGCCCCCACGCGCCGCAGGGCTCCGACTGGGAGGCCGCCGTCGCCGACTGGCGCACCCTGCGCACCGACGACGACGCCGAGTTCGACACCGAGGTGCGCCTCGACGGGTCGGCGCTCACCCCGTTCGTCACCTGGGGCACCAACCCGGGCCAGGGCCTCCCCCTCTCGGAGAGCGTTCCCGACCCCGAGTCGTTCGCCGACGAGGGCGACCGGCTGACGGCCGAGCGCGCCCTCGCCTACATGGGGCTCGAGCCGGGCACCAAGCTGCGTGCCATCCACGTCGACACCGTCTTCCTCGGCTCCTGCACCAACGGCCGGATCGAGGACCTGCGGGCGGCGGCCGCCGTCATCAAGGGCCATCGGGTGGCGCCGGGGGTGCGGATGCTCGTCGTCCCGGGTTCGGCCCGGGTCCGGCTGCAGGCCGAGGCGGAGGGTCTCGACGAGGTGTTCTCGACGGCCGGTGCCGAGTGGCGGCTGGCCGGCTGCTCGATGTGCCTGGGGATGAACCCCGACCAGCTCGCTCCGGGTGAGCGCAGCGCGTCGACGTCGAACCGCAACTTCGAGGGTCGGCAGGGCAAGGGTGGGCGCACCCACCTCGTGAGCCCGCTCGTCGCCGCGGCCACCGCGGTCCGCGGCACCCTGTCGTCCCCGGCTGACCTCGTGGACGCCTGACATGGACGCGTTCACCACCCACACCGGTGTCGGCGTCCCCCTGCGCCGCACCAACGTCGACACCGACCAGATCATCCCGGCGGAGTACCTCAAGCGGGTCACCCGCACCGGCTTCGAGGACGGGCTGTTCAGCGCCTGGCGCAAGGACCCGTCGTTCGTCCTCAACCAGCCCGTGTACGCCGACGGCTCGGTCCTCGTCGCCGGCTCCGACTTCGGCACGGGGTCCAGCCGCGAGCATGCGGTCTGGGCGCTGATGGACTTCGGGTTCCGGGTCGTCATCTCGTCGCGGTTCGCCGACATCTTCACGGGGAACAGCAGCAAGGCCGGTCTGCTCACGGCGCAGGTCGCGCCGGACGACGTCGAGCTCATCTGGAAGTACCTCGACAACAACCCCGGAGCCGACGTCACCGTGGATCTGGTGGGCCGCACGGTGACGGCCGGTGAGATCGTCGCGCCGTTCCAGATCGACGACTACACGCGCTGGCGGCTCCTCGAGGGCCTCGACGACATCGGGTTGACCCTGCGCAGCGAGGCCGACATCACCGAGTTCGAGTCGTACCGCCCCTCGTGGAAACCCACGACGGAGCCGCTCGACACGCCGTCCCCGCGTGTCGCGACCGCCGAATCCGCTGCTCAAGCCTGACGCTCGACTGCGTCCGTCGTGACGGACGTGGGCAACGCCGCTCCGCAGGCCTCTGACCTCTGACCTCTCGCGGGCTCCGTGCGAGCTGCGTTGCTGCGCAACGTGATTGGTGGACCTCTCAAACCCGATGGTCACGCCGGCTGACCGCGTGCTCGGCGTCCGGCAGGGCGCCAGGCATGGCACCGCGAGGCCGCAGCAGGCCCTTCTCGGGCAAATCTGTTGCGGGACAACGGATTGACCAGCGCTCAATGATGGACTCCCGCGCCCAACGGGCCTAACGTTCGGTATTGAGCCGGAATCGGTCCGGTCGCACTCAGTGTCGGGCGACTGCCCGACCCGCAGGCTTTCGGAGGCAAAACGTGAACAAGGCAGAGCTCATCGGTGCCCTCGAGTCCAAGCTCGGCAGCAAGAAGGCCGCTAGCGACGCGCTCGAATCCGTTCTGGACGTGATCATCCGTGAGGTGGCCAAGGGCGGGAAGGTCGGCATCACCGGCTTCGGGACGTTCCAGAAGGTCGCCCGGGCCGCCCGCACCGGCCGCAACCCACGCACGGGAGCGACCGTGCGGATCAAGAAGACGCAGGTGCCGCGTTTCCGAGCCGGCACGGCCTTCAAGGACGTGGTCGCCGACCCGCGCAAGCTGCCCAAGGCTGCGGCCGCAGGTGGCCGCGCCTCCGCGTCGAAGGCGGCGGCCGCCACGACGACCCCCGCGACCACCGCGAAGCGGACGACCGCCAGCAAGAGCACCACCAAGGCCTCGCCCGCCAAGACCGCGACGACCAAGGCCTCGACGAAGCGGACGGCGACCAGGACCTCGACCGCGGCGACGACCAAGGCGACGCCGGCCAAGCGGGCGACCAAGGCGAGCGCAACCAAGGCCACGCCCGCCACGGCCGCGTCCGCCACCAAGGCGGCGAGCAAGACCGCCAGCAGGACCACGGCCAAGGCCACGCCGACGAAGCGGGCCACGAAGTCGACCACGACCAAGGCCACCCCAGCCAGGACGACGGCGCGCAAGACGGCGAAGAAGGCCGCCGGAGGCTGACCCGATCGGCGCTCGCCAGCCGTCGGCCTCGTTCGGCCGCGTCGTCACGCCCGTCCGGGGCGGCCCTTCGACGAGGGCCCCCGGGCGTCGTGCTGTCCCGACCCGATCAACCTGGCCTCAGCGGATGGGCTGACCTTCGCCGATCCCGACGATCCAGAGCCGCGTCACCGCATCACCCTCGAGGCCGATGCTCACGCGCTGCCCCACGCGCAGGTGCCGCAGGCCGCTGGCGAAGAACACCTCCGACACGAAGGAGCGCTCGCGGCCGTCGTCGAGCAACACGGCCCCGGAGCCGGACGCCTCGTCGAACGTGTGGACACTGGCCTGCACATCGCCACCCTAGCCAGCCGGCGTGATGAGGTGGGCCAGGAGGGCAGCCGTGTGGCGGCCTACCCCCAGCAGCAGCGCCTCTCGCAGTGACGCCTCGTCGTCGACATCGCGGCGCAGGCTCGGCAGTGGCAGGTCGAGGCATACACCTCCGTCGTGCTCGTGCGCCGAGGCCGACCCCGCACCGAACCGTGGCACCAGCCGGTGGAGCGACCGGGTGGCCAGCAGCACGGTGCCCGTGCCCTCCGCGTCGGGGACGAACGCCAGCGGGTGAGCCGTCGCCGCCCTCAGGGCGCTTACCAGGTCGGCGGCCCGCAGGGCCGGGATGTCGCCGAGGAGCACGGCTACCGGGTCGCCCGGGCGCTGTCGACCGATGCCGGCGGTGACAGCCGGGTTGAGCCCAACCCGCGGGTCGAGGTGCGTGGTGACCCCGAGCCGCCGCACCTCGGCGTCGACCTCCGGGTCAGCGGTGACGACGAGGACCCGGCCGGGTCCGACCGCCTCAACCGTCGCGGCGACGGTGTCATAGGCCAGTGCGGTCGCGAGCGCCAGCCGATCGACGCCGTCGGGCGCCCGTAGCCGGCTCTTGGCCTGCGGCCCGCCCTTCACGGGGATGACCACGTGCCACGGCGCGGGGGGCTGACGCGCCCCTCGGGTATGCCGGATGGCCGACTCGGCGAATGCCGTCGGCGTGCGGTCGTTGATCCAGTCGCTCATCGGCACCGAGTTTTCCAGCCCCGGCCCCGCCTGCTCGACACGGGGGAGGGCGGGCGGCGAGGATGACGGGACCGCGAACGCCGCGGTCCGGACGGCGGGAGGCTCAGCTCGTGGAACCAGCGCGACCCCGGGGCCCGCTGACTTCGGCCTACCGGACCGCTGTGGCCCTCGTGCTCCCGTTCGTCAACGTCACGACGCGGCAGGAGTGGCACGGGTGGGAGCACCTGCCGGCCTCAGGCGGTTTCGTCGCCGC
>JALZBI010000112.1 GCA_030947565.1 Actinomycetota bacterium | reverse complement strand
CACGGTGCTGCGCGACGAGTGGGGCTTCGAAGGGCTCGTCATGTCCGACTGGGGCGCCGTCGACGACCGCGTGGCGGGCCTGCGGGCGGGGCTCGACCTCGAGATGCCGGCCAGCGGAGGTCGCACTGACGCACAGATCGTCGCCGCCGTGCGGTCCGGTGAGCTTGACGAGGACCTGCTCGACACCGCGGTCTCGCGGGTCGCGAGCCTGGCGGCCCGGGCCGTCGCTCACCAGCGCCGGGACGCGACGGTCGACGTTGACGCCCACCACGCGCTGGCGCGGGAGGTGGCGGCTGCCGCCGTCGTCCTGCTGCGCAACGAGGGGGGTCTGCTGCCCTTGGCCCCCGAGACGTCCATTGCGGTGATCGGCGAGTTCGCCCGTACCCCTCGGTACCAGGGGGCGGGCAGCTCCCAGATCAACCCGTCGCGCCTCGACAGTGCCCTGAATTCGCTGCGCGAGAATGCCTCCGGCGCAGTGACGTTCGCCCCAGGATTCACGTTGGCCGAGGGGGCTGAGGCGACGGAGGGCGCCGACCTGGTCGGCGAGGCCGTGGCCGCGGCAGGCGACGCCGCCGTCGCCCTGGTCTTTCTCGGCCTGCCCGACTCGGATGAGTCCGAGGGCTTCGATCGCGTCGACATCGAGCTGCCGACCGACCAGCTGGCGCTGCTCGACGCCGTTCTCGACGCCAACCCCCGCACGGTGGTCGTGCTGTCGAACGGCGGCGTCGTGCGTCTGTCGTCCTTCGCTGACCGCGTTCCGGCGATCGTGGAGGGTTGGCTGCTCGGTCAGGCCGGGGGAGGTGCGCTGACCGATGTCCTCTACGGCGTCGTCAATCCGTCTGGTCGGCTGACCGAGACGATCCCGCTACGCCTGCAGGACACCCCGGCCTACCTCGACTTTCCCGGCGAGCACGGTCACGTGCGTTACGGCGAGGGGCTCTTCGTCGGACACCGGTGGTACGACGCCCGGAGCCTGCCGGTGTCGTACCCCTTCGGGCACGGGCTCTCCTACACGTCATTCGACTATGCCGACCTGGACGTGCGAGTGGACGACGGGACCACGGGCCTCACGGCGTCCGTCGTCGTGTCTAACACCGGCTCCCGAGACGGAGCCGAGATCGTCCAGCTGTATGCCAGCAAGCCGGACTCCGCCGTGACGAGGGCGCCGCGCGAGCTGCGGGCATACGCGAAGGTCACGGTGCCGGTTGGGGAGTCGCGCCGGGTCGAGCTGGTCGTGGACCGTGGCGACCTCGCCTACTACGATGCGCGGGTGGACCGCTGGGTCGTCGAGGGCGGTGAGTACGTCATCGAGGTGGGTGCCTCGAGCCGCGACCTCCGCCTCGTGACCAGGGTCGCCATGGTCGGCGACAACGTCAGATTCCCACTGAGCCGTGACTCGTCGATCACTGAGGTGCTCGCCGATCCCGTTGTGGGGTCGCAGATGCGGGCGGCGCTCGGTCAGCTGCTGGGAGATGGCGAGGATCCGGGGCTGCTCAAGGTCATCGGCTCGTTCCCGGTCGGGCGGGTCGCCTCGTTCCCGGGCGTCGACCTCGAACGCGAGCAGCTGGATGCCATCCTCTCCGGTCAGCGCGACGCCTGAGCCGGGCCGCCGGTGGCGGGACGGGGTGCTGCCCAACGTCGCCCCGACCTCCGACCCCGGCGAAGTCGCTCGACGGTAGACGAGCCGGGGGCACGAGTAGCCCGATTGCCACATCATGACCGATGTGCGGTCCAACGACGGATACCCCTCATCGGACTGCACATCGGTGATCTGGCCGACGTTTCGTGCTCGCGCTGCTGAGCCCGGGTGGGCGCCGCACCACGTCGCGGGATGGTGCTCGCGTGATGACCCGGTCAATTGGCGCAGTCGGAGCAGGTGCCGAAGATCTCCAGCGTATGCGTGACGTCGCGGAACCCGTGCTCGGTGCTCACCGCATCGGCCCATCGCTCGACGGTCGGGCCCTCCACCTCCACCGTCCGGCCGCAGGACCGGCAGACCAGGTGGTGGTGATGGGCGCCGGTGCTGCACCGTCGGTAGACGGCCTCGCCGTCGTCGGTGCGCAGCACGTCGACATCGCCGTCCTCGCTCAAGGTCTGGAGAGCGCGGTAGACCGTGGCGAGACCGACGGAGTGACCGGCCCCTCGCAGCTTCGCGTGCAGGTCCTGAGCCGAGGTGAAGTCGACGGTGTCGCCGAGTGCGTCGGCGACGACGCTCTGTTGTCTCGTCAGCCGGCGAACGGGGTTGGTGCCGGTCATGATCGCCCCATCTCCTTTCGCTCAGCTGCTTCTCTGGCGGCAGCCGCCAGGGCGTGTTCGTCGTAGTGACCCTCGTGCGGGGCGTGCCGGTGACCGTCGTGGAGGTAGTCGACGTGCCCCTCGTGCGGCACCGCCGGGTGGCCGCAGTCGCGTCCGTGTTCGTGCGGGTGCAGCTCCGCGCGGGCGTGGCGTCGCGCCCGCACCCGGGTGCCGACCGAACGTCCGATGGATACGAGGACGAACACGCCGATAGCCAGGACGACGATCGTCCCCCCCGACGGGGTGTCGGCCTGATACGACACGACGACCCCGGACACCGCACAGACGACGCCGATGACCACCGCCCACCGCATCGTCGACCGGAAGCTGGTGCCGAGCAGCTGCGCGGCCGCGTTGGGCACGATCATCAGCGCACTGATGAGCAGGAGGCCGACGATCCGCATGGAGACCACGACGGTGACGGCCGTGAGCACGGCCAGCGCGATGTTCAGGGCGAGCACCGGCATACCCATCGCCCGGGCATACTCCTCGTCGCTGGCCACCGCGAACAGCCGCGGACGCAACAGCCACGTCGTGACCAGGACGAGGACCCCCAGAACCGCGAACACCGCGAGGTCGCCGCTCCGCACGGTGGTGATGGCCCCGAAGAGGTATGCCGTGAGGTTGGCCGGGGTGCCTTGGGCCGACTTGCTGATGATGACGACACCGGCCGCGATGCCGCCGTAGAAGATCACCGCCAGCGCGACGTCGCCCTGGGTGCGGCCGGACGCGCGGATGAGCTCGATGACGACCGCTGCGGCGACGGCGGCCACGAGCGCCGCCCACACCGGCGAGGTGTTGAGCACCAGCCCGACCGCAACCCCCGCGAGTGCGGTGTGCCCCAGACCGTCGCCGATCAGGGAGAGCTTGCGCTGCACGAGGAACACCCCGACGAGTGGGGCCACCAGGCCGACCATGAGGGCCGCGAGCAGGGCCCGCTGCATGAAGTCGTACGCCAGCAGGTCAGTCATGGTGCACCGCTCCGGTGATGGTCCGCCGACCGGACCGCCGGTCGGGCTCGTCGTCGTGGTGGTGGGAGTGGTGCTCGTGGAGGATCTCGGACTCCTGGGCAAGGAACGCGTCCCGCGGACCGTCGAAGGCCACGCCGCCGCGGTCGATGACGACCACGCGGGTGACGACGTCGACGAACGCGTCCATCTCGTGGGTGACGACGATCATCGTGACCCCTTGGGCCGCAAGCCTGCCCAGCACTTCGGCCAGGACGTGTTGGTTCGCGGTGTCCACCCCGGCGGTCGGCTCGTCCATGAGCAGCACCTCGGGCTGGGCGGCGAGTGCCCGGGCGATCAGGACCCGCCGCTGCTGGCCGCCCGAGAGGGTGGTGACGTCGGTGCCGGCCCGGTCGGCAAGCCCCACGACCTCCAGCGCGCGGGCGATGACCTGGCGGTCGGCCGCGGACGGCCGACCCCACCACGACTGTCGCACCAGTCGGCCCGTCGAGACGATCTCCTCGGCCGTCGCCCGCACAGAACGCGAGAGGGTGTGTCGCTGGGGCACGTAGCCCAGTCGCGCGTGGTCGACGAACTGGGCGACCGGCACGCCGAACAGACGGATCTCACCCGCGACGACGCTGCTGAGACCGAGCAGGCCTTTGACGACGGTGGACTTGCCGGCACCGTTGGGTCCGAGGACGGCCACGACCTCACCGGGGTGCACGTCCAGGGTGACGTCGCGGACGACGGTGGTGTCGCCGTAGCCGAAGGCCGCGTGGCTCATCGACACCACGGGGGCGGGGGCGGTGGCCGCGGGCGTCACGAGCAGCCCTGTCCGGTGCGGAGGGTGGCGAGGTTGGACCGCATCACCTCGAGGTAGTCACGACCAGCCGACTCGGAGGTCAGGCCCTCGATCGGGTCGAGGGTGGCCACGGTGGCACCGGTGCTGCGCGAGACGGTCTGCGCGAAGGCCGGCTCGACGAGAGTCTCGGCATAGATCGTGGAGACGTGGTTGGCCTTCACGAACGTCGCGATCTCCGCCAGGCGCGCACCGGACGGCTCGACATCGGGGGAGAGGCCGGCGATGGCGACCTGGGTGAGCCCGTAGCGCTGGCTCAGGTAACCGAACGCCGCGTGGCTGGTGACGAGGTCGCGGTTGGTGCAGGTGGCGAGGCCCGCCTTGAGCTCGCCGTCCAAACCCCTCAGCGAGTCGGCGAACCGGGCCGCGTTGGCGGTGTAGTCGGCCGCGTGCGGAGGGTCGGCCTCGGCGAGACGTCCCGCGATGGCGTTCGCCACCGCGGCATACCGCTCGGGGTCGAGCCAGAAGTGTGGGTCCTTGGCACTGTCGGGGGCCGGCGAGGTCGTGGCGGCTCCGCCGGCAACGGCGTCCGCTTTCGGGTCGTCGCCCTCCGCCGGTGCGGCGAGGTCGAGATGCGCGGCGGGAGCGACGTCGAACGCGTGGGCCGCCCCTTCCTGCGCCACCGCTGTGTCGACGGCGGGCTGGAACCCGCCGGCATAGACCACCAGCCCGGCATCGGCGACCCCGGCCACGTCCTTGGGGCTGAGCTCGAGGTCGTGGGGCTCGGTGCCCGCCTTGGTCAGGCTCCTCACGCTGACGTGGGATCCCCCGACCTGTTGCACGGCGAACTCGATCGGGTAGAAGGACGTGACGACCCGCAGCGTTCCCGGCCCGCCGGAGGCCGAGGAAGAGCTGCCGCCACCGGCCGAGCAGCTCGCGAGCGACGCGACCGGCACGGCAAGGGCGGCACCGAGGGCGAGGAGGGGTCGGAAGGCGCGGCCGGGCATACCCGAAGTCAACCGATAATGAGAATGATTGTCAAACTTGGGGACACGAGTACCCGTCAGTCGCGCGGCACGGCCTGCACCAGCGTCACAGCCACAACGACCGCGAGGACCGCCAGTCGCATCAGCTTCTCGGGCTGGGTCAGCCGCGGCCACGTGAGGTAGACCATGGCGGCCACGAGGAGAGCGACGAGGGCCGTTGCGACGAACCCCCAACCGGGGACGAGGACGCCGACGACGAGCAGTCCCAAGGCGACGAGAAACGGCACCAGGCGGGGCAGCCGGTTCAGACGTTCCAGGAGCGGGTATGCCGTGTGCTCGACACGGGAGCGAAGGGGCAAGGACACCGCGACAGGCTACGGGGTCGGCCCGGCGATGGTCGTGGTCACACGTCCCAAGCCGGCGCCGTGGGGTCCACACCCCCTCGTTGCCTTCCTCATAGGAGCGCAGCGCACGGTCTGGACAACATGAGGAGCACAGCGCACGGAATCCCGTGCGCTGCGCTCCTCATGTTGTGGCGGCGCCGCTGAAACCGTGCGCTGCGCTCCTCATGTTGTGGCGGCCCCGCCGAAAGCGTGCGCTGCGCTCCTATTGGGAGAAAATCGCCCTGGTGTGCACCGGTCGGGGTGGTCTCGGTCGTGGACGTGAGCGCGGACCAGCGCCTTCGCGTCGGCCGATAGCCTGGACGCATGGCCAGCCTGACGTCCCCCGGGACCACCGTCGACACCGTCGTCAGCCTCTGCAAGCGGCGCGGCTTCGTCTTCCCCAGCGGCGAGATCTATGGGGGCACCCGGTCGGCGTGGGACTACGGCCCGCTCGGCGTCGAGCTCAAGGAGAACATCAAGCGTCAGTGGTGGAAGGCCACGGTCACGCAGCGCGACGACGTGGTCGGCCTCGACTCCTCGATCATCCTGCCGCGCCAGACCTGGGTGGCGTCCGGCCACGTCGGCACGTTCTCCGACCCGTTGGTCGAGTGCCTGTCGTGCCACAAGCGCTTCCGGGCCGACCACCTGCAGGAGGCGGTGGCCGCCAAGGCGTCGGCCAAGGGCGACAGCGCCACACCCATCGACCCCGACTCGGTGTCGCTGACCGACGTCGCGTGCCCCAACTGCGGCACCCGCGGCAGGTGGACCGAGCCCCGCGACTTCAACATGATGCTCAAGACCTTCCTCGGCGTCGTCGAGGACGAGTCGGGTCTGGCCTACCTGCGGCCCGAGACCGCGCAGGGGATCTTCCTCAACTTCCTCAACGTCATGAACACGTCGCGCAAGAAGCCGCCGTTCGGGATCGCCCAGGTCGGCAAGTCGTTCCGCAACGAGATCACGCCGGGCAACTTCATCTTCCGCACCCGGGAGTTCGAGCAGATGGAGATGGAGTTCTTCGTCAAGCCGGGCGAGGACGAGGCGTGGCACCAGCGGTGGATCGACGAGCGCACCGCCTGGTACGTCGACCTCGGCATCGCGCCCGACCACCTCCGGCACTACGAGCACGCGAAGGAGAAGCTGTCGCACTACTCGAAGCGCACCGTCGACATCGAGTACCGCTTCAACTTCACCGGCTCCGAGTGGGGCGAGCTCGAGGGCATCGCCAACCGCACCGACTTCGACCTCACCACCCACTCCACGCACTCGGGCACCGACCTCGTCTACTTCGACCAGACGACGGGGGAGCGTTATACGCCCTACGTCATCGAGCCGGCGGCCGGCCTCTCGCGCTCCCTGATGACCTTCCTCGTCGACGCCTACGCCGAGGACGAGGCCCCCAACACCAAGGGCGGCGTCGACAAGCGGATCGTGCTGCGGCTCGACTCACGGCTGGCCCCGGTGAAGGCCGCGGTGCTCCCGTTGTCTCGCAACGCCGACCTTTCGCCCAAGGCGCGCGACCTGGCGGCACAGCTGCGCCGGCACTGGAACGTCGACTTCGACGACGCCGGCGCGATCGGGAAGCGCTACCGCCGGCAGGACGAGATCGGCACGCCGTTCTGCATCACC
>JALZBI010000454.1 GCA_030947565.1 Actinomycetota bacterium | reverse complement strand
TACTCCATCCGCACCTGGCGGTCCGTGCTGATGGCCTCTTCGAGGCTCTCCCGGACCGCCCGGTCCGCCGTCGCGCCGGCGGCACCGTGCACCTCGACGGGGGCGGTCCCGCCACCTGCGGCCGCCTCCTCGAGCTTGGTCAGAGTCCGGTCGATCACCTCGCGGGAGCCGGCTTCGCCACTTTCTCGCAGCGCCCGCAGCGCAACCATCAGCGCGGACGCCTCGGTGCTGCCAAGCCTGATCGGACGGGCCAGGTAGTCGGCGTTCTCGATGCGGACCACCCCGTCCGGGTCGTCCTCGAAAGCCTCGAAGTCGATGTCGATCAGGTCCCCCGGACCCAGCCCCGGGAGGCCACACATCCAGAGCACCCGTAGGTCCTTGACGATCTGGGCCGGCGTGATCTCGAAGTCTGCGGCGACCTGAGCCAGCGAGACCTCCCGCTTCTGGAGGTAGGGCAGCAGCAACAGCAGCCGGGAGACCTGGTCACGCGCGCCGCTCATCGAGCAGTCTCCGCGAGCGAACGCAGCCGGTTCTTGACGAGCTCGAGCAACTCGGCCGGCTCGAGCGCCACGACCACATCGGCGTACCCGAGGATCTCGTCGGCCAGTGACTCCACCGACACGTAGGGCAACGACAGCCGATCCCACCTGGTGGTGCCGTCCGGGCCGTCGACCTGAGCTGCGGTGACGTCGGCTCGGCGTCTCAGGCCGGTGGCCCAGCCACATCGAGCCAGTACGACGGCACTCTGGGTCGGCCGCGCCGGAGCCAGGCTCTGGGTCAACGCCCGGATGTCGGTGTCGGCCGGCACCTCGAACGAGCCCGGGCGACCGACGCGCTCGACCTCTCCGTCAATGCGGCTCAGCCGGAACACGCGCGGCTCTCCCCGGTCGACGTCCAGGCCGACGACGTACCAGCGTCCCTGGGCGGTGGCGACGCCCCACGGCTGCAGCCGCCGCCGCTTGGTGCCGCTCTGACCGGGGCGGCGGTAGTCGAAGGCGACCTCCGTGTGCGACAACGTGGCCTCCCACATGTCGTCGAACCCGGGCTCCTGCGCGGCAAGGCGGGGGGGAAGTGCGTCGATGGCGTCCCGGTCGACGTCGGCGCCGGCCGCCTTGAGCTTGACCAGTGCCGCCGAGGTGGCCCGGGCCAGGCCGGCGTGCTGCCATACCCGCGCGGCCAGGCCGAGCACGGCGACTTCGTCAGGGGTGAAGTCGAGCTCGGGCAGCTCGAACGCGTCGCGAGTGATCCGGTATCCCTGCTCGTCCTCGAAGAGCTTGTCGAGGTAACCCACCTCGATGGGTACGCCCAGCGCACGCAGCTCGTCCTTGTCGCGCTCGAACATCTTGTCGAAGGCCTCGTCGCTCGAGCCCTGGTATGCCTCGATGGTGTCGCGGATGCGGTCCTTGGGGACGTAGCTGCGCGAGACCAGCAACAGGATCAGCAGGTTGAGCAGGCGCTCGGACTTGTTCGCGGACAACTCGCCTCACATGCCGTCGATGAGTCGCTCGACCCGCTCGTCGTGGGAGCGGAACGGGTCCTTGCACAGCACCGTGCGCTGGGCCTGGTCGTTGAGCTTGAGGTGCACCCAGTCGACGGTGAAGTCCCGCCGGCGCTCCTGGGCCCGCTTGATGAAGTTGCCGCGCAGCCGAGCGCGGGTGGTCTGCGGTGGCACCGACTTGGCCTCGAAGACAGCCAGGTCACTGGTGACCCGGGCGACCGCGCCGCGACGCTCGAGCAGGTAGTAGAGACCGCGCCCGCGATGGATGTCGTGGTAGGCGAGGTCGAGCTGGGCGATCCGCGGGTGCCCGAGGGGCAGACCGTGCTGGGCACGGTAGCGCTCGATCAGCCGCCACTTGATCACCCAGTCGATCTCACGTTCGACGAGCGAGAGATCACCGGACTCGACGGCCTTGAGGCCACGTTCCCACAGGTCGAGGGTGCGGTCGATCACAGGCGTCCGCACCTCCCGGCGGTCAACGAAGTCTCGGACCCGCGTGAGGTACTCCCCCTGGATGTCGAGCACGCTGGCTTCGCGGCCGTTGGCCAGCCGCACCTTGCGCCGCCCGCTCATGTCGTGAGAGATCTCCCTGATCGCGCGGATGGGGTTCTCCATGGTGAGGTCGCGCATCACCACGCCCTCTTCGATCATCCGGAGCACGAGGTCGCAGGTCGAGACCTTGAGCATCGTGGTGGTCTCGCTCATGTTGGAGTCGCCGACGATCACGTGCAACCGGCGGAACCGCTCGGCGTCCGCGTGCGGTTCGTCGCGGGTGTTGATGATCGGTCGACTGCGGGTGGTGGCGCTGGAGACGCCCTCCCAGATGTGCTCGGCCCGCTGGCTAACCGAGTACGACGCCCCCCGAGGCGTCTGGGTCACCTTGCCGGCACCACAGATGATCTGCCGAGTGACCAGGAACGGGATCAGTACGTCGGCAAGCTTGCCGAACTCGCCATTGCGGCTGACCAGGTAGTTTTCGTGGC
>JALZBI010000111.1 GCA_030947565.1 Actinomycetota bacterium | reverse complement strand
CACCCGGGTCGCCCCGCAGACCTCCGCCGCGGCCCGCTCACCCCCCTTGAGCTGCATCGACACCATGCCGCCGAAGCGCTTCATCTGCTTCGCGGCGACGGCATGGCCCGGATGCTCCTCCAGACCGGGGTAGTAGACCTTCTCGACCGCGGGATGTGAGACGAGGTGCTCGACGACGCGCTCGGCGTTGTTGCAGTGCTGCTCCATCCGGAGAGCGAGGGTCTTCAGCCCGCGCAGGACCAGCCACGCGTCGAACGGGCCGGCCACGCCGCCGATCGCGTTCTGGTGGAAAGCAATCCGCTCAGCCAGATCCGAGAAGCCGTGAACCGCAACCTGGCTCGAGACGACGACCGCACCCCCGACCACGTCACTGTGCCCCCCGGCATACTTCGTCGTCGAGTGCGTGACGATGTCGGCGCCGAGGGCGAGCGGGTTCTGCAGGTAGCTCGTCGCGAAGGTGTTGTCGACGACGAGCAGCGCGCCTTCGGCGTGAGCGACCTCCGCGAGGGCGGCGATGTCGGCGATGCCGAGGAGCGGGTTGGTGGGCGTCTCGACCCAGACGACCTTGGTCATCCCGGGTCGGATCGCCGCCCGCACCGCATGGACGTCGGCCACCGGGGCGATCGAGTGCTCGATGCCGGCCGCCTTGGCCACCTGGTTGAAGTAGCGGTAGGTGCCCCCGTAGGCATCGGACGGCACGACCGCATGGTCACCGGGCCGCAGCACCGAGCGCACGACGGTGTCCTGGCCGGCGAGGCCGCTGGCGAACGCATACCCCCGGGGGCCGCCCTCGATGGCGGCGAGGCACTGCTCCAGGGCGCTGCGGGTCGGGTTGGCCGACCGGGAGTACTCGTAGCCGCCGCGCAGCCCGCCGACGCCGTCCTGCTTGTAGGTCGACACCTGGTAGATCGGCGTGACGACCGCTCCCGTGGCCGGGTCGGGGTCCTGTCCGGCGTGGATGGCGCGGGTGGCGAACCCGTGCTGCTGGCTCTTGGCGCTCGCGGCGGACGTCGTGGTGGGCGGCGCAGAGGTTGGCGGGGTCGTCACGGTCGAAGGCTAACGGGCCGTCGGGCTCACCCCAGGAGCAGTGTGCGTCGCCAGCCGGCCGGTGACCGGACGTCCCCGAAGCGACAGGAGGCGGAGGTCTTGGAGGTCGCCCAGAAGACGTAGCGCCAGGGCCGCAGCACGGTCCTCGATCCACCCCTCGGGCGGGGTCGAATCGCCCGCCTCGGCGTCGAACGAAGCCCACTGCCGCTCCCGGGTCTTCAGGGGCAGCAGGGCGAAACCCGTCTCGCGGACCCACCAGGCCGCGGACCTGCCTGGCCAGCCGCACCAGGCGTGAGCGGCCCGTAACCGTTGACCGGCATACCAGATCGTGGCCCGTGGGACAATCACGAGGTGATATTCGGACTCGGTAGGAAGTCGACCATGCCGTCCCGCGAGGACGCCCTCCCCGGGCGCTCCACGCCCCACCAGGTGGACCCGACGCACGTCGTCCTGGGCACACCCGTCGACGGCCCGTTCCCCGAGGGCAGCGAGACCCTCTACGTCGCGATGGGCTGCTTCTGGGGCGTCGAGCGCATCTTCTGGAAGCAGCCCGGAGTCATCACCACGGCGGTCGGCTACATGGGCGGCTACACCCCCAACCCGACCTACGAGGAGACCTGCACCGGTCAGACCGGGCACGCCGAGGCGGTACGCGTGGTGTACGACCCGGAGCGGACCTCACCGGAGCTGCTGCTCAAGGAGTTCTGGGAGAACCACGACCCGACGACGGCCAACCGGCAGGGCAACGATGTGGGCACCACCTACCGCTCGGCCATCTACTGGACGACGCCCGACCAGGAGCGCGCCGCCATCGCGACGCGGGAGGCGTTCCAGAAGGTCCTGACCGACAACGGGTACGGGCAGATCACCACGGAGATCCGCTCCGCGGAGGACGCCGGCCCGTTCTACCTCGCCGAGGACTACCACCAGGGCTACCTGGCCAAGAACCCCGGCGGCTACTGCAACCACGGCCCCAACGGGATGACGTGCCCGGTCGGGCTGCTGCGCCAGGACGAGGTCCCGGCGCAGCAGGACGTGCTCCCGCCGAACGGCTGACCGGGCTGCGGACGCCGGGATGGACCGGGATGCGGTGCTCGCGGCCTTCGACGACCAGATCCGCCGCCATCCGGAGTCCGCGACGGGGAGCGTCGTGGAGCACGGCGTCGCGACGACCCGGGTCATCGCGTCCCCCGACGGCTGGAGCGGGGTCACCTGGAGCGACCTGGGCGACACCGACGTCGACGCCGCGATTCGTGCCGAGGTCGCGGCGTTCGCCGCGGCGGATCGACGGTGGGAGTGGAAGCTCTACTCGTACGACCGACCACCCTCGCTGACCGAGCGGCTGCGCGCTCACGGCCTGGTCCCTGACGAGGTCGAGACGCTGATGATCGCGCCCATCAGCGACATGGATCTGCACGCGGCCCCACCTCGCGAGGTGGAGGTGGTCCAGGTTCGCGACGAAGCCGGCGTCGATGCACTGGTCACGGTGCACGACCAGGCCTTCGGTGGCGACCACAGCGCGATGGGACGCAGCATCCTCGCGACCATCTCGGACCGGCCGACGGGTGAGGAAGCGTTCGTCGCGTACGCCGGCGCAACCCCCATCGCGGCCGGTCGGGTCAGCTTCCACGTCGGCACCGACTTCGCCAGCCTGTGGGGCGGAGGCACGATCCAGGCCTGGCGCGGTCGCGGCGTGTTCCGGTCCTTGGTGTCACACCGTGCCGCGCGCGCGGCGGCGCGGGGGTTCCGCTACCTGCAGGTGGACGCATCGGCCGACAGCCGCCCGATCCTCCTACGCCTCGGATTCGTCCAGGTGGCGCAGACCATTCCCTACACGATGTCGACGCACCTCGGCGGATAGCCCAGGCCACCGGACGAGGGGCCTCCGGCCCGGCCGCACCCGGGTTCGCCACGGCTGTCCGGGGTGTGCGCCATGCTCGACCCATGGCCTACGACGAAGAGCTGGCGAACCGGCTGCGCACCGCCCTGCAGGACGTCGACGGGGTGCGGGAGATGCGGATGTTCGGGGGGCTCGCGTTCCTCGTCGGCGGCCACCTGGCCGTGGCCGCTAGCGGGCAGGGCGGCATCATGCTCCGGGTGCCTCCCGAGCAGTCCGAGGAGCTGGCTGCACTTCCGCACGCCGGGCGGATGGTCATGCGCGGCCAGGAGCTGAACGGCTGGCTGCGCGTCGACGAGCCCGGCATCACGCGTGAGGCCGACCTCGCGCGATGGACCGCCATCGGGGTCCGGTATGCGTCGTCCCTACCGCCGAAGTGACTCAGTGCCAGCGAGCCAGCACCGGTGCGGCGTCGCGGTAGTCGACCTGGCCGCTCGCCATGGCGATCACGAGGTCGTAGGCGTCGTCGTCCGGCGCCTCGAGCATCGCTCCGTTAAGCCCGTAGAAGACGACCGTCGCGAGCCACGCCAACCGTTTGTTGCCATCGACCAACGGATGGTTCGAGACCACCGACTCCAGAAGGACGGCCGCCTTGAGGTCCAAGGACCGGTATGCCTCGTGTCCAATGAGCTGGGTCTGAGGCCGGTGCACGGCGGAGTCGAGCAGTCCGAGGTCCCGTACCGGCCCGACGCCCAGGTCGTCAGCCAGGGCCAGGAGGTCGGGCAGCGTGAGATACGTGGTCACTGACCCAGGCGGTCCAGCAGGTCGGCGTAGCGGGCTCGCGCGGTGGCGGACAGCTGGCCGACCTGGTCGCTGTGACCTCGACGAGCCGCCGCTTCGCGGATCGCGCGCACCGTCGCCTCCTGCTTGCTCACGCCCTCGAGCCGAGCGAGCTCCGTCAGGGCACGCTCGTCGTCGGGAGTGAGTCTCAGGGTCATCGCCATGTCCACACGATACCATCGTGATACCAAGTTGACGGCGTCAACGTTGACCCGCCTCTCCCCCCAGCGGACGGTAGGCCTATGAGCACCGTTGCCACCGCACCGAACCCGCCGCTCGTCGCCCCTCCCGGCCTGGCCGGCGTCATCGTCGCCACCACCGCCCTCAGCGACGTGCGCGGCAGCGAGGGTTTCTACCACTACCGGCAGTACGACGCGGTCGACCTGGCCCGCACCTGCTCGATCGAGGAGGTCTGGCACCTGCTCCTGCGCGGCCACCTGCCCACGACCGCCGAGCTGGCCGCCTTCAGCGCCACCATCCGCGACGCCCAGCAGCTCCCCGACGACGTACGGGCGCAGCTCGACGTCGTCACCGCCGCCAGCCCGGCCGCCATCCCACCCCTCACCGGCCTGCGCACCGCCCTCTCGGCCCTCGGCGGCGCGCTCGCCCTCGAACCGGTCTGGGACCTGTCGGACCAGGAGCGGGAGCGCGACGCGATACGGGTGGCCGCTCAGGTCCCCGTGCTCACCGCCGCGGCATACCGGCGCAGCCAGGGCCGTGACCCCGTCGCCCCCCGCGACGACCTCGGCTACACCGCCAACCACCTGTGGATGGTCACCGGCCAGGAACCCTCCGATGCCCACGTCCGCGCGCTGGAGCGCTACCTCTGCCTCACCGTCGACCACGGCTTCAACGCCTCCACGTTCACCGCCCGGGTCGTCGCCTCCACCGGCGCCGACGTCGCCGCGTGCGTCGTCGCCGCCCTCGGCTCCCTCTCCGGACCCCTTCACGGCGGTGCCCCGAGCCGGGCCCTCGACGCGCTCGACGCGATCGGAACGCCAGAAAACGCCCGGCCCTGGGCCGACGCCCAGCTCGCCGCGGGCGACCGGATCATGGGCTTCGGCCACGCCGTCTACCGCGGCAGGGACCCTCGCTCCGAGCTGCTCCGCGAGACGGCCGAGGAGCTCGGCGGGCCGCTAGCGGGGCTCGCCGTCGCCGCCGAACGGGCCATCGACGCCGCGCTCGACGCCGGACGGCCGGGTCGGACGCTGCGGGCCAACGTCGAGTTCTACGCGGGCGTCGTCATGCACGAGTGCGGCATCCCGCGCGAGATGTTCACGCCGACGTTCGCGGTGAGCCGGGCGATGGGCTGGTCCGCCCACATCCTCGAGCAGGCCCGCGAGCGCAAGATCATCCGGCCCAGTGCCCGGTATGCCGGTCCGCCGCCCCCGCAGCCCGTCCCGCCCCTCGCGGCCCGCTGACCGCCTGCCGCCAGCTGCCCCTGGGTCTCCTGGGTCTCCCGGATCGGGAGTCGTCGGGTCGGCTTCCCGGCGCGGACACTCCCGACCCGGCTCAACCCGGCCCGCGCGCCTCCCCCGTGTAGACCGCCCGCGGCCGGAACCGCAGCCCCTGCGGGTACTCCTCGATGGCGTGCGCGAGCCACCCGACCATCCGGCTCAGGGCGAAGATCGTCTCGCCGCTGCCCTCCCGGAACCCGCACACCCCCACGAGGGCAGCCAGGGCCAGGTCGACGTTGGGGCTCACCCCGAACCGGTCGCTGGCCGCCAGCAGCAGCGCTTCGAGGGTCGGCCATCCCTGTGGATCCAACCGGGCGACGTGGTCGAGCAGCACCTCGGCCCGCGGGTCGGCGTCGACGTAGACCTTGTGCCCGAACCCCGGGAGGGGCCCGTCCGGCGCATACGCGTCGAGCGCGGCGACCCCGACCCGGCGCACCTGGTCGACGAGCTGCGCGGCGGCGACGCTGCTGCGCCCGTGCCGGAGCCCCCCGAGCGTCCCGAGCCCCGCCAGCAGGACCAGCCACGGGTCGGCACCGGTGCCGGCCGCGATCCGCGCGGCCATTGTCGAGGCCGCCAGCTCGTGGTCGACCAGCAGCACCAGGGCGGCGTTGAGCGCGCCCAAGCCTTCCACAGACGGCGTCGACCCGCCCAGCGCAGGCCAGAGCCGCTCGGCCACGCAGCCGCCGTCGGCCGCCCCGCCCAGCGCCGTGACCCCGCCGGCCACGGCCCGCCGACCCACCGCCGTGACGTGCTCGGGGCCGAGGTCGTAGCGGTCCTGGTCGACCGTCGCCAGCCCCAGCACCGCCGCCCGCACCCGGTCCGCGTCGGTGGCGGCCGGACCCAGCGACCCTGCTGCGCGGCATACCAGCTCGGCCTCCCCCGGCCGCAGGGACCAGCCGTCGACATCCCCCTGCCCGGCCCAAACGAGCTCGGCCACCTCCTCGAACGGCCGCCCGGCCAGCGCCACTGCGTCGTGGCCCCGGAACGACAAGGCGCCCTTGGGGTCCAGCAGCGTCACGTCGGTCTCGACCAGGACCTCCAGCGAGCCGGTGCGGACGCGGGTGCGCTCCGCGGCGAGCCGGAGCACCTCGTCGAGGGTGAAGACCGAGACCCGGTGCCCGGTCCCGTTGGTGCGTTGGCTCCGCGTGAGCAGTCCGCGGCTGACGTAGGCGTAGATCGTCTGGAGCCGCACGCCCAGCAGGTCCGCGGCCTGGTCGGCGCTCACCTCCACGGCGTCATCGTCGCACCGACCTGATGAGACCCAGGAAGGTCTACCTTCTCCGTATGCGGGTGCGTGCCGAGTTCACGACCGAGCCGTTCGCCGGTGAGGGCGAGCCCCCGGCTCACGTCACGCACTCCGCGGCCCTGTTCGCCGAGGCCGGGCTGGACGCCGACCTGGGGCCGTTCGGCACGTCGGTCGAGGGCGACGAGCACGTCGTGCTGCCGGTCCTGGCCGATGTCCTGCGGGTCGCCCTCGCATCGGGGGCGACCCGAGTGACACTTCAGGTGGAGCAGATGGGCTCATGACGTCACCCGACGGCGTGGTCCGGGCCCTCGAGCCGCTGCTCCGCCACGTCGGTGGTGAGGTGGTCGCCCCTGAGGACGTCCGCGCGGACGACATCGCCGTGGCCTGGCCCGGCGGACCCACGGTCCACGTCCGCCTCCCGCAGGACCACCCTCAGCCCCCGGTCGCACCGTCGCTCGCGCCCCCCGCCGCCGACCTGTCCGACGGTCTGGCCCGCGTGATCGGCGAGGTGGAGCGCGAGCTAGGCGGCCCCCTCGCGACCCTGCCTCGCAGGGGGAAGCAGCGAGCGGTCCGGCTGCTCGAGGAACGCGGCGCGTTCGAGATGCGCCGCTCGGCCGAGACGGTCGCCGAAGCCCTGGGCGTCACCCGG
>JALZBI010000110.1 GCA_030947565.1 Actinomycetota bacterium | reverse complement strand
TCGGCCGCGAGCGACCCCCGGTATGCGTCGCCGGCCGCCGTGAGGCCCGGCACCTGGAGCCACGGATCACGGTCGGCCCGCTCCGCCAGGCCCGGATCACGGCACGACACGTCGACCCACGGTGAGACGAGCCCGAGGCCCACCGGCGGCGGGCGCCCGTCGCGCCGTAGCTCCTGTGCCACCGCCAGGGCCATCCCCGCCCCCGCCGAGTCGCCGACGAGGGCGAGCGGGCGCCGGAACTCTGCGCCCAGCAGCTCCGTGGCCAGCTCGACGGCCACGGGCACCACCACGTCGGCCGTCGCGGTCGGGGCCAGCGGGTAGACGGGGACCACGACCTGGGCGTCGAGGGTCGACGCGAGGTGCGCGGCGAACCGCCAGTGCTGGGCCTTGACCTGCCGGAAGTACGCCCCGCCGTGCAGGAACAGGACGACGGCGCGCGGCTCCCCCTGAGCCGGCCGGAGGTCGTAGACCGGCCAGTCCTGCGGACCACGACGGGCCGATACCCGGACGCCGAACGGCATCCGCCGCGGAGGGTCGTAGGCCGTGGGCTGCTCGACGAGCTGGGCCATGACCGCCCGCGTGGTGCCGGCGCTGGCGTACTGGCGGTGCGCCCGGCGGATCGACGGCGCATACCGCATCAGCCGGCTCGTCACGCTCGGCCGCGCCGAGGACGAGGTCATAGGTAGAGCCCTGTCGCGCCGTTCTCCTCGACCCGCTGGGCCGCTACGGCGTGGATGTCACGCTCGCGCAGGAGCACGAAGTCCTTGGAGTGCAGCTCGACCTCGTGCCGGTCCTCCGGGTCGAACAGCACGCGGTCGCCGATCTCGACCTGTCGCACGCTCGGGCCGGTCGCCACGACCGCCGCCCACGAGAGACGCTTGCCCACCGACGCCGTGGCCGGGATGAGGATGCCGCCGCCGGACCGGCGCTCCCCGCCTTCGTGCTCGAGGGAGACGAGCACCCGGTCGTGGAGCATCCGGATGGGCAGGCCCTCGCCGACGCGGGGGCGGTTGGCCGTCACGGGCACCGACCCAGAAGAAGGCGGCGGCTCAGTCGCGGTAGCGACGGATCAGCCCGGACCCGATGAGGACGGCGGACAGGACGCCGAGAGCGCCGGCCACCAGGTCGGACCGCAGCTCACCGTCAGGCGTGTGGGTCTTGGCCATGATCCGCAGGCGGACGCTCTCCACCTCGCGGCGAGCGATCTCGGCTGGGCTCACCCGGGTGATGAGCTCGTCGATGGTCGTGCTGAGGTGCGCCCGGCGGTCGGCCAGCTCGGATTCAAGCTCCTCGACCGTGGGGGCGGCGGGCGCGGATGCGGTCTCACTCACGGATGGTGTCCCTTCGTCGCTGACAACCCTACAGACCCATAGCAGACCCCTTACAGACCAAGGTCCTTGCGCAGCTTGGCGACGTGACCCGTGGCCTTGACGTTGTAGCGCGCATCGGCGATGCGGCCCTCCTCGTCGACGACGAAGGTCGAGCGGATGACGCCCTGCACCGTCTTGCCGTAGAGCTTCTTCTCGCCGAAGGCGCCGTACTTCCCCAGCACCGTCTTGTCGGGGTCGGACAGCAGCGTGATCGTCAGCCCGTCGTGCTCGCGGAACCGGGCCAGCTTTTCGGGGCTGTCCGGGCTGATCCCCAGCACCTCGACGCCCGAGGCGTGCAGCGCGTCGATGGAGTCGCTGAAGTCGCACGCCTGCGTCGTGCAGCCGGGCGTCATCGCCGCGGGGTAGAAGTAGACGATGACCCGCTGGCCCTTGAGGTCGGAGAGGGTTACGTCCTTCCCCGCGTCGTTCTTCAGCGTGAAGTCGGGGGCCGGGTCGCCGGCCTTGAGCGTCGTGGTCACGTCGGCTCCTCCACGGTGTCGGTCTGGTCTCGTATGCCTGGTGCGGAAGGCGGGACTCGAACCCGCACGCCGAGGCACAGGAACCTAAATCCTGCGTGTCTACCAGTTCCACCACTCCCGCGTGGCCCCCAGTGTAGGGAGACCGACACGGCCCGATGGCGCCCGATGGCGCCCGATGGCGCCCGATGGCGCGCGATGGTCAGGAGACGGTGACCTGCACGGTATGCCAGCCGGTCGCCCCGTCGGGGGCGGGCGGTGCCTCCTGCGGCGGCTGGGTCTGGCCCGAGGCGTCGGTCGCGCGGACCCGGACCGTGTGCCGGCCGCTCGTCGCAGCCCACGGCAGCACCCACTGGCGCCACGCGTCGACTGTCGCCTCGCCGGCAAGGGTCGCCTCCTGCCAGGCACCGTTGTCGACCTGGACCTCCACCGTGCTGATGCCCCGGTGCTGCGCCCAGGCGACCCCGGCGATGGCGACGGTGCCGGCCGCGACCGTGGCCCCCGGCTTCGGCACGTCGATGCGCGAGGCGGTCTTGATCGGGCCCTTGGCCGACCAGCCGCGGGGGGTCCAGTAACCCTGGTCGGCCGAGAACCGGGTGACCTTCAGCTCGGTGACCCACTTCGTGGCGGACACGTAGCCGTAGAGGCCCGGGACGACCAGCCGGGCGGGGAACCCGTGCTCGAACGGCAGCGCCTGGCCGTTCATGGCGACGGCAATGAGGGCGTTGCGGTCGTCGGTGAGCGCCTCGATGGGGGTGCCGGCGGTGAACCCGTCGCTGCTCCTGGACAGGACCATGTCGGCGCCGGCCTTGGGCCCGGCCATGGCCAGCAGGTTGCGCACCGGCCAGCCGATCCAGGTGGCATTGCCGATGAGGTCACCCCCCACCTCGTTGGAGACGCAGGTGAGGGTGACCATGTGCTCCTCGAGCTGCTGCTGGAGCAGGGTCTTCCAGTCGATGGTCACCTCCTTGTCGACCTCGCCCCAGACGCGCAGCGACCAGGTCGCGGTGTCGAGCTGGGGGACGACGAGCGCGGTGTCGATGCGGTAGAACGCGTCGTTCGGGACGACGAACGGGGTCACCCCGGGCACGTCGACCGACGTGCCCGTCACCGCGGTCGTCGCGCTCGTGACGGGGGTCGGGATGACCGCCTCGGCGCGCGACTCGCGCGCCGCGCTGCCGCCGCCCGAGATGCGGCTGCCGATGACCGCGGCCAGTGCCGCCCCCCCGCCGGCGATGACGCGACGGCGTGTCAGCGGCGACCAGATGCCGGGGTCGGTGGGCTCCGCACTGTCGCGGCGCAGCCGCACGAGGACGTCGATGCCGGCCGCGGTGCCGAGCAACGTCGGCAGGATGTCCGGCGCGCCCGCGTTTGGCCGCGACATCACCGCCGCCATGCCCAGCGCGCCCACTACGGCGAGCAGGACAAGCGACAGCAGCCGACGGGTGCGGGACAGCAGACCGATCCCGGCGCACAGCGCAGCAAGGACGACGGCCATCCCCGTGAAGAGGGCGAGCTTGTCGTCGGTGGCGAACGCGTTGACCGCGAAGTCCTTCAGCCAGGGCGGCGTCCGGTCGACGAACGCCCCGCCGACCGCCGGCACGGGTGACGGGGTGCCTCCAGCCGCTCCGACCCACGTCAGGACGCCCGCCAGCAGGGTGGCGAGGCCCAGGGCGACCCCGCCCGCCACCACTCCGTCGACCGCCGCACCGAGGCGGGACGTCGGGCTGTCCGCCGGTGCAGGTCCGGGTCCCGGACCGGTGCGCTGATCGCTCGCGGTCTCCGGGTAGAGCTTCGGCCGTGGGGTCACGTCGGTCATTCGGTCAGGCGCCTCCTCAGGATGGGTGCGAGCGCACGGAACGCCCGCCCGCGGTGCGAGATCGCGTTCTTCTCGACGTCGGTGTACTCGGCCAGGGTGCGGGTGTCCCCCGCGACGAGGAAGACCGGGTCGTAGCCGAAACCGTTGCTGCCCCTCGGATCTCGGCCGAGAGTGCCCTGGACGCGACCCTCGGTGGACTCGACGGTGCCGTCGGGCAGGGCCAGGACGGCCGCGCAGACGAACGCCGCGGCGCGGTGCTCGTCGGGCACATCGGCGACCTGCTCGAGCAGCAGCCGCACGTTGGCTCGGTCGCGGTCGGCCCGAGGCAGGTCCGCGCCTCCGCCGGTGGTGCCGGACCATCGCGCACTGAAGACCCCAGGAGAACCGCCGAGCACCTCGACGGCCAGGCCCGAGTCGTCGGCGACGGCCGGCATACCCGTGGCTCGGGCCAGCGCCACCGCCTTGAGCCGGGCGTTGCCCACGAACGTCACCTCGGTCTCGGGCACCTCGGGGCCGCCGACCTGGGCGGCGCTGACGAGGTCCAGGCCGAGCTCGTCGACGAGCCCGCCGAGGATCTGGCCCAGCTCGTGCACCTTGTGCTCGTTGCGGGTGGCCAGCACGAGCCGGGTTTGCCGGGTGGCCGGCAGGGTCACGACCGCTCCCGCACGGCGGCGTCGAGCGCCGCCTGCTGGCGGGCCGTGAGGTCGGCACAGCCCTTGGTGGCGAGGTCGAGCAGCCGGCCGAGGAGCTCGCGGTCGAACGGCTCGGCCTCGGCGGTGCCCTGCACCTCGACGAACCGGCCGTCGCCGGTCATCACGACGTTCATGTCGGTGTCGGCGGTGGAGTCCTCCGGGTAGTCGAGGTCGAGCACGGGCGCGCCCTTGACCACGCCGACGCTGACCGCAGCGACCGAACCGGTGAGCGGCTGGGCGTTCTTGCCGATCAGGCCCTTGGCCCGGGCGTCCTCGACGGCGTCGACCAGGGCGACGTAGGCGCCGGTGATGGCGGCCGTGCGGGTGCCGCCGTCGGCCTGGAGCACATCGCAGTCGAGGACGATCGTGTTCTCCCCCAACGCCTTCGTATCGATGACGGCTCGAAGGGAGCGCCCGACCAGCCGGGAGATCTCGTGGGTGCGCCCGCCGATGCGGCCCTTGACCGACTCGCGGTCGGAGCGGGTGTTGGTCGCGCGGGGCAGCATGGCGTACTCGGCGGTGACCCAGCCGGTGCCCTTGCCCTTGAGCCAGCGCGGCACGCCCGGGGTGAAGGAGGCGGCGCAGAGGACGCGGGTGCGGCCGAACTCCACGAGCACGCTCCCCTCTGCATGGTCGAGCCAGCTGCGGGTGATCCGCACCTCGCGGGTCTCGTCGAAGGCGCGGCCGTCGTGCCGGGTGATGGGGCGGTCATCGGTCATGGCCGCAAGGCTAACCACGCTTCGAGGCTACGTCGGCGCCCCCGGCCAGCCCCCGCCCAGCCCCCTTACGAAGCCCTGACGCCCTGGTGCTCTGACCGGGTCAGAGGAGGTATGCCGCGCCGGGCTGGGCCAGCTCGACGTCGCCGGACCAGTGCTCGGCGGCCTGCGCCCGGCATACCTGGGGGTCGTTCCACGCCGGGATGTGCGTGAGCATGAGCCGCTTCACCCCGCCCGCCGTGGACGCGGCCCGGGCGCACTGGGCCCCGTTCATGTGAATCCCGTGCAACGCGTCCCGGCCCTCCACGAACGCCGAGTCGGCCAGCACGAGGTCGGCGCCCGTCATGAGCGGCGTCAACGCGTCGCAGGCGTCGGTGTCTCCGGTGTAGGCCAGGACCCGGCCGTCGGCCTCCACCCGCAGACCGTAGGCCGCGATCGGATGGTGGACGGCGTAGGGCGTGACGGTGAACGGGCCGACGACGACCGGCAGCCCGTCGACGTGGTCGGCGAAGTCGAACTCCGACGCCATCGCGTGCTCGTCGTCCAGCCCGTAGGCCTCGCTCAGCCGCCGCTCGGTGCCCGCGGGGCCATGGACCGGCAGCGGCGTCGACGGGCCGTCCGGGTGGTACCTCTGCACGACGTAGAGCCCGCAGAGGTCGATGCAGTGGTCGGGGTGCAGATGGCTGAGGAAGACCGCGTCGAGGTCTCGCGGGTCGAGGTGCTGCTGCAGCGTGCCGAGGGCGCCCGACCCGAGGTCGAGCAGGATGTTCCAGCTGCGACCCTCGTGCTCCGTCTGCACGAGGTAGCACGAGGCGGGCGACGACGGCCCGGCGAAGGAGCCGGAGCAGCCCACGATGGTGACCTTCACGAGCGCAGCCCGACCGGCGCGCCTGCGGCGGCCGACACGGTCGGCTGGCCGGCCAGGTTGCCGAACACCGTCTCCACCTCGGGTCCGAGGAACCGGCGCGCCAGCCGCCGGAACTCGTCGGGGTCGCCGGTCGTGCTGAAGGCCAGGGTCGGTGCCGGTAGCCCGTCCGGGCGCAACAGGTCACCGTCGGCGAGCACGCGGTAGACGTCCTTGGCCGTCTCCTCGGCGGAGGACACCAGGGTCACACCGTCGCCCATGACGTAGGAGATGACCCCCGTGAGCAGGGGGTAGTGGGTGCAGCCGAGCACAAGCGTGTCGACATCGCGGGCGACGACCGGCTCGAGGTAGTCGCGAGCCACGTCGAGCAGCTTCTTGCCCCCGGTCACCCCCGCCTCGACGAACTCGACGAACCGGGGGCAGGGCTGGCTCACCACGTCGATCTGCGGGGCGGCGGCGAAGGCGTCGACGTAAGCCTGCGACTGGTGGGTGCCGAGGGTCGAGATCACCCCGACCCGGCCCGTGCGGGTGGCGGCCGCGGCGCGCCGCACCGCCGGTCGGATCACCTCGATGACCGGGAGGTCGTAGCGTTCCCGCGCGTCGTGGAGGACGGCCGCGCTCGCGGTGTTGCAGGCGATGACGAGCATCTTCACGCCGTGGTCGACGAGCCGGTCCAGGCACTCCAGGGCGAACTGCCGTGTCTCGGCGATGGGCCGCGGGCCATAGGGGGCCCGCGCAGTGTCGCCGAAGTAGACGACCGACTCGTGCGGCAGCTGGTCGAGCACGGCCCGGGCGACGGTCAGACCGCCGAACCCGGAGTCGAAGATCCCGATCGGAGCGTCCGCCACAGCAGCAGGATAGGAGCCGGCCCCTCGGAGGGGGAATCAGCGTGCCGCCAGCTCCTCCAGCAGCGCCGCCCGCAGGCGCTCGTCCCCCGCAGGCGGGGGGTGCCCCCGATCGTCGTCGAGGCCGGCGGGCCCACCGGCGAACCGCAGCGCGCCGCGCGCCACAGCGCCGAGCCAGCCCTCGAGGTCGAACAGCTCGACGAGGTCTCCGTCGAGCTCGGGAGTCCCACCGTGCGCGGTGTAGGCCGTCAGCGGTTCGGCGCCGTCGGCTCCCCGCAGCACCGTCCGCAGGT
>JALZBI010000453.1 GCA_030947565.1 Actinomycetota bacterium | reverse complement strand
GGTCCAGGGGGCCGGCGCGCCTGGGCAGCCGGCGACGTCATCCACGCTCGTATGCCGACGGCCGGGTCCGGGCCGACGTCAGGAGCGACGGAGTTGGCATGATGCAGGAATGAACGAGCGGACGGTCACCCCCGACCTCGAGGACGTCACCGCCGCACTGCTGCGCCACCCACTGACCCTGACGCGCCGAGACGTCAGCGTGGCCGCCGACGTCAGCCAGCGCAGCGCCCGCGGCTTCTGGCAGGCGCTCGGCTTCCCGCTCGTCGACACGGACGAGCGGCTGTTCACCTGCGCCGACGCCCAGGCCCTCGGCCTGGTGGCCGGGCTGGTCCAGTCAGGCGTACTCGACGACACGACCGCGCTGCAGCTGACCCGGGCTTTCGCACGGACGGCCGACCGGCTCGCCTCCTGGCAGGTGCAGCTCGTCGCCGAGGCGGTCGAGGCCGAACGCGAGGCCTGCTCGGGCGCCGAGCTCTCGGCTGCGGCCACGGCAGAGGCGACGGCCCGCTGCCTCGTCTCCATCGCCGACGACCTCGAACCGCTCCTGGTGTATGCGTGGCGCCGGCACCTCGCTGACACCGTCTCGCGGCTGCTCACCGACGCCGAGCCGGAGACCGCGCAGGAGGGGATCTACCGGCACATCGGGTTCGCCGACCTGGTGGCCTTCAGCGCCTTGGTGCGCAAGTCCACCGAACGCGAGCTGGCCGTCATCGTGCAACGGTTCGAGTCGCTCAGCGCCGACATCGTCACCGCCCACGGCGGTCGCATCGTCAAGACCGTCGGCGACGAGATCCTGTTCTCCAACCGCAACGCCGCCCCCGCCGCGGCTACCGCCCTCGACCTGACCGAGGCCATCGCCCGCGACGAGATCCTCCCCGACGTCAGGGTCGGCGTGGCCGCGGGCCGCGTCATCCCGCGGCTCGGCGACGTCTTCGGCACCACGGTCAACCGGGCCTCCCGACTGACCGGGATCGCTCACCCGCATACGGCTCTGGTCGACTCCGTGGTCGCCGAGTCGCTGAAGGACGTCACCGGCTTCACGCTCACCGCGTTGCGTCCGCGGTCGCTGCGCGGGGTCGGCAAGGTCGAGCCCTTCGTCCTCGCCCGCACCAGCACCACCCCTCGGGTGCGGTTACTTCCCCCGACCACCGCGCGGCCCACCCGTCCCGGCCCAGCCCAGGAGCGCCCGTGACCACCCCGCCCACGTCCTCCCTCGTCCGCGTCGAGCGCACCGACGAGGGCCACGTCGTCCAGATCGTGCTCGACCGCCCGGACGCGCTCAACGCCGTCTCCGGCGCCATGGCCGCCGCCATCGCGGCGGCCACCGACGAGGTCGCCACCGACCCCGATGTGCGCTGCGTCGTGCTGCGCTCGAGCCAGGACCGGGCCTTCTGCGTCGGCGCCGACCTCAAGGAGCGCAACACCCTCACCGACGCCGAGCTGGTGCGGCAGCGGCCCGGCGGCCGGGCGGCATACGGCGGGGTCCTCGCCCTGCCCATGCCGGTCGTCGCAGCGGTCGAGGGCTTCGCTCTGGGCGGTGGGTTCGAGCTGGCCCTGTCCTGCGACCTCGTGGTCGCCGGCGAAGGGGCCGTCGTCGGGCTCCCCGAGGTGTCGGTGGGGGTCATCCCGGGGGGTGGAGGCACCCAGCTGCTGACCCGCCGGGTGGGCTGGTCACGGGCCGCCGCGCTGGTCTTCACGGCCCGCCGCCTCCCCGCCGCCGAGGCGCTCGCCCTGGGCTGCGTCGACGAGGTGGTGCCGACCGGCTCGGCCGCCGTGCGGGCGCTGGAGATCGCCCGAGGGATCGCCGCCCACTCCCCGGTCGCCCTGCGCCAGGCCAAGCGGGCGATGCGCCTCGGGTCCGACGTCGATCTGGCCGCCGGGCTGGAGATCGAGGACGCCTGCTGGCGGGCCACCGCCTTCAGCGCCGACCGGGCGGAAGGGGTCGCCGCGTTCGTGGCGAAACGGACGCCTCGGTGGCCGGGCGCCTGATCGCCTAGCATCACTGCCGTGACCCGCGTGCTGCTGGCTGAGGACGACCCGGCTATCTCGGAGCCCTTGGCGCGCGCCCTGCGCCGCGAGGGTTACGACGTCGACGTGCGGGGGGACGGACGGGCGGCGCTCGAGGGCGCTCGCGAGAACCCCGACCTCGTCGTGCTCGACCTCGGCCTGCCCTTCATCGACGGTCTCGAGGTCTGCCGCCGGATGCGGGCCATGGGCAAGACCGTGCCGGTCCTGGTCCTCACTGCGCGGGCCGACGAGGTCGACACGGTCGTCGGTCTCGACGCGGGGGCCGACGACTACGTCACGAAGCCGTTTCGCCTTGCCGAGCTGCTGGCTCGCGTGCGGGCGCTGCTGCGGCGCAACCCCTCCGACGGGGCGCCGTCCAGCGACCAGCTGCGCATCGACCCCGACGGCCGTCGCGCCTGGTTCATGGAGCAGGAGATGCAGCTGACGGCCAAGGAGTTCGACCTGCTTCGGGTGCTCGTCCGCGAGCAGGGCAAG
>JALZBI010000452.1 GCA_030947565.1 Actinomycetota bacterium | reverse complement strand
GTCGGGCTGGCCGCGTTCTTCTGGCCGTTCTTCGCCGACCCCCGCATCGGCGAGGAGCACGGCCATGACGCGCCGTGGCTGTTCGCCCTGCTGCTCAGCCTGCTCGCCGCCGTGCTGCTCGGTGAGCTGACCTCGACCGGTCTGGACGCCAAGGCGGTCGCCGTCCTCGGGGTCCTCGCCGCGATGGGCGGTGCCCTGCGCGTGCTCTCCGCCGGCACCGCGGGGCTGGAGCCGATGTTCTTCCTGGTGGTGCTCGGCGGTCGGGTCCTCGGGGCGAGCAAGGCTTTCCTGCTCGGCGCCCTCGCCCTGCTGACCGGCGCGTTCCTTACCGGCGGGGTGGGCCCGTGGCTGCCGTTCCAGATGTTCGCCTGCGGGTGGGTGGCCCTGGGGGCTGCGGTGCTGCCGGACGTCGGGACCCGGGCCGAGCGGTGGCTGCTGGCGGTCTATGCCGTCGTCTCCAGCCTTGCGTATGGCGCGGTCATGAACCTGTGGTTCTGGCCCTTCACCACCGCCGGCACCGCGGGCAGCGGCGCCGCGTTCGTCGCGGGGGCGCCCCTGGTGACCAACCTGCAGCACTACGGCGTGTTCTACCTCGCCACGTCCCTGGGCTACGACGTGCCCCGAGCGGTCCTCACCGCGGTGCTCGTGCTCCTCGCGGGGCCGGCGCTGCTGGCCACCCTGCGCCGGGCGGTGCGCCGGGCCCGGTTCGATGCCGAGCCGGAGTTCACGGCTGACGCGTCTGCACCTGCACGAACGGGGGCTTGACCACCTCGGCCGCGACCTCGCGGCCACGCACGTCGACGACCACCTCGTCACCCAGACCGGCTTCGGGCGACAGCAGGGCCAAGGCGATGCCCTGACGCAGCGTCGGGGAGAAGGTGCCTGACGTCACCGCGCCCACCACGGTGCCGTCCTTGAGCACGGAGCAGTGCGCCCTCGGGATGCCGCGGCCGGTGACGAGCAGCCCCCACGAGACCCGCGCCGGGCCGGCGGCCCTCTCTGCCATCAGGGCGTCTCGGCCCCAGAACGCGTCCTTCTTCCACCCGACCGCCCAACCGGCGCGCGCCTGCACCGGCGTGATGTCGAGCGACAGGTCCTGACCGTGCAGGGGGTAGCCCATCTCAGTACGCAGGGTGTCGCGGGCGCCGAGTCCGCAGGGCTGACCGCCGTAGGGCTGCATGGCCTCGGTCAGCGCGTCCCACAGGGCCGGGGTGTCGTCCCAGCGCGGCACGAGCTCATAGCCGCGCTCCCCCGTGTAGCCGGTGCGGCAGACGATCATCGGCCGCCCCTGCCAGTCGGCCTCGACGAAGCCCATGTAGTCGTGCTCGCGCGGCAGGCCGAGCGCGTCGAGCACCTCGTCGGACCTGGGGCCCTGCACCGCGACGATCCCGTAGGCGTCGTGCTGGCTCTCGACGACGGTCCCGTCGGGTGCGGCCGCGGCGAGCCGGCGCACGACCTCCGCGGTGTTGGCGGCGTTGGGGATGAGGAAGACGTCGTCCTCGGCCCGGACGTACTGGATGAGGTCGTCGACGACGCCCCCGGTCTCGTCGCAGCACATCGTGTACTGCGCCTGTCCTGGGCCGATGCGCCGCAGGTCGTTGGTCAGACTGCGGTTGAGGAAGCCGACCGCGCCCGGGCCCCGCACCGACGCCTTGCCGAGGTGGCTGACGTCGAAGACGCCGACGGCCGTGCGGACCGCCGTGTGCTCAGCCACGACCCCGCCGCCGGGGTACTCGATCGGCATGGTCCAGCCACCGAAGTCGGCCATCTTCGCCCCGAGGGCGACGTGGCGGTCGTGCAGCGGGGAGGTCTTGAGGTCGGTCCCGGACATGGCGCCGACGCTACCGGTAGGCCGACGGCCCCCTACGCCAGGAAGCGTCTCGCGCAGGAAAAGATCGGTCCCCTCTGGGGGGACCACAGCCCCACCGATCACCGCCGCCGACCGTGGGGTGCCGGGGCGGGCCGAGCCGGTATGCCGGTCAGCTACCGGACTTGCGGCGGAACATCTGTTGCGCCTTCGCCGGGCCGTGGGCCTCGTTGACCTTCGGCGTCTCGCCGTCGGCCGAGACGTCACGCCCCGCGTGCGCCTGCTTCTTGTCGAGGGCCTCCCGGAACTTCGCCTTCATCTCTTCGGACGGTCCGCTCTTCTTGCCCTTGGCAGCCATGACGACGTCTCCTCGTGGTTCGGTGTGACCACTCTAACGAGCGCCGCCCCGCATACCGGCATCGGTTCGGTCAGCCCTGGGCGCGGCGCTGTCGCGAGCTCCACTCCCGCATCCGCTTGGGATAGCCGGTGAGCAGCACGTCGTAGACGGGGATCTCGAGGGAGCGGGCCAGCTCGAACGCCGCCTTGCGGGAGCCCACCGCCCGCCGGGTCCACTCCCCGTCGGTCGCGACGAGGACGATGCTCTCCGAGGTCACGTTGGTGGCCGGCTCGACGAAGGCCTCCACGCCGCGACGCGACGTCGCGAAGCCCTTGAGGTGGTCACGCACCGCGTGTCG
>JALZBI010000451.1 GCA_030947565.1 Actinomycetota bacterium | reverse complement strand
CCGGGCCGCGGCCGGCCACGTTCTCGGCGCGGTGGCGGTCGCCGCGGCCACCGCCTGGCTGCACCACACCGGCGGGTATGCCGTGGCGCCGGGCGGGCTGCTGACCTGCCCTCTCCACGCGGCCACCGGTCTGTGGTGCCCCTTCTGCGGAGGGCTGCGCAGCGTGGCCGCGCTCAGCTCCGGCGACCTGGCCGCCGCGCTGTCGGCCAACCTCGTCGTCGTCCTGCTCGTGCCGCTCGTCGTCGCGGGCTGGCTGTTCTCGCTCCGGGCGTCGCTGCGTGGTCCACCGACCTCGGTGCGCGTCACCAACCGTCAGTGGGTGGTGCTGTGCGTCGTGCTGGCCGTCTTCACGGTGTGGCGCAACCTCCCCGAGCTCCCCTACGCGGCATACCTCGCCCCCTGACCTCAACCGACTGTGCACCCCGCCACACAGCAGACCGTGCACCCCGCCCCACCGCCGGAGCCGTAGCCTGGGTGGGTGCCCGATGTCCGCCGCGTGCCCACCGTCCTCGACGACATCGTCCAGGGGGTACGCGCCGACCTCGAGCCCCGGATGCGGCGGGTCACCTGGTCGGAGGTCGAGCGGCAGGCCGCCGAGACCAGCTCCCGCCGCCCCGCCGCCGACGCCGAGGCGGCCCTGCGCGCGGCGCCCGGCCTGGCCGTCATCGCCGAGGTCAAGCGGTCCAGCCCCAGCAAGGGCGCCCTCGCCGACATCCCCGAGCCGGCCGCCCTCGCCGCCGCCTACGCCGCGGGTGGGGCGGCCGCGGTCAGCGTGCTCACCGAGCCGCGCCGGTTCTCCGGCAGCCTCGACGACCTCGCCGCCGTCCGCGCCCGCATCGACGTCCCGGTGCTGCGCAAGGACTTCCTCGTCACGCCCTACCAGGTGGCCGAGGCCCGGGCCTGGGGCGCCGATGTCGTGCTCCTCATCGTCGCGGCGCTGCCCCAGGGCGAGCTGGTGGCCCTGCGGGAGCAGGCCGAGGCCTTGGGGATGACGGCGCTCGTCGAGGTGCACGACGAGGAGGAGACCCGCCGCGCGGTCGACGCCGGGGCCCGAGTCGTGGGCGTCAACGCCCGCGACCTGCGCACCCTCGAGATCGACCGCACCACCTTCGCCCGGCTTCGCCCGCTGATCCCGGACGACGTCGTCACCGTCGCCGAGTCGGGTGTGCGAGGGGTCGACGACGTCCGCGCGTATGCCGCCGCCGGTGCCCGCGCGGTGCTCGTCGGTGAGGCCCTGGTCACCGGGGGAGACCCGGCGGCAGCCGTGGCCGCCTTCGGTGCCGTGCCGGTCACCGTGGGGAGCCCGGCATGACCGCGTCGACGACCCACAACACCCACGACACCCCGGCGCCCCCCGCTCCGGTGGGCCGGTTCGGGGCGTTCGGTGGTCGCTACGTGCCCGAGGCCCTCATCCCGGCGCTCGAACAGCTCGACGAGGTGCGCCTCAAGGCGATGGTCGACCCCGAGTTCATCGGCGAGCTGGAGCGGTTGCACCGCACCTACACCGGCCGCCCCAGCATCATCACCGAGGTGCCGCGCTTCGCCGAGCACGCCGGTGGGGCCCGGGTCATCCTCAAGCGGGAGGACCTCAACCACACCGGCTCGCACAAGATCAACAACGTCCTGGGTCAGGCGCTGCTCGCCAGGCGGATGGGTAAGACCAGGGTCATCGCCGAGACCGGGGCCGGCCAGCACGGTGTCGCCACGGCGACCGCCGCGGCGCTGCTCGGTCTCGACTGTGTCGTCTACATGGGCAAGGTCGACACCGAGCGCCAGGCCCTCAACGTGGCCCGCATGCGGCTGCTCGGAGCCGAGGTCATCGCCGTGACGACGGGGAGCCAGACCCTCAAGGACGCCGTCAACGAGGCGTTGCGCGACTGGGTCGCGTCCGTCGACGAGACCCACTACGTCCTCGGCACCGTGACCGGACCGCACCCGTTCCCCGAGATGGTGCGCGACTTCCACCGCATCATCGGCGTCGAGGCCCGGGCGCAGGTCCTCGACCTCGTCGGCCGCCTGCCGGACGTCGTCCTCGCGTGCGTGGGAGGAGGGTCCAACGCCATGGGCATCTTCCACCGCTTCCTCGACGACTCCGACGTCCGCCTCGTCGGCCTGGAGGCCGGCGGCGAGGGTGTCGGCAGCGGCCGGCATGCCTCCCGGTTCGCGACCGGCGTACCCGGGGTCCTGCATGGCGCCTACACCTACGTGATGCAGGACGAGGACGGGCAGACCACGGAGTCGCACTCGGTGTCGGCCGGGCTCGACTACCCGAGTGTCGGGCCCGAGCACGCCTACCTGCGGGGCAGCGGGCGGGCGGAGTACCGCTCGGTCACCGACGCCGAGGCCATGGAGGCGTTCCGACTGCTCTGCCAGACCGAGGGCATCATCCCCGCGATCGAGTCCAGCCACGCGTTGGCCGGGGCGATGCAGGTCGGCCGCGAGCTCGGCCGCGAGGCCGTGCTGCTGGTCAACCTGTCCGGGCGCGGCGACAAGGACGTCCACA
>JALZBI010000450.1 GCA_030947565.1 Actinomycetota bacterium | reverse complement strand
GCGTAGGCCTCGTCGACGACGACCAGGGACTCCGGGGCGGCCTCGAGGACGGCCTCGACGACGTCGAGGGACAGGGCCGTGCCGGTGGGGTTGTTCGGGGAGCAGAGGAAGACCACGTGCGGCTGGTGCTCGCGCACCTGCGCGACCGCGAGCCCGGCGTCGAGGTCGAAGACGCCCGTGGGGGTGCCGCGGAGGCCGTCGACCCAGGCCGTGCCGGTGGTGCGGGTGATGATCGGGTGCATCGAGTACGCCGGGGTGAAGCCGAGCGCCGTGCGGTTCGCGCCGCCGAACGCCTGGAGGAGGTGCAGGAGCACCTCGTTGGAGCCGTTGGCCGCCCAGACCTGCTCGGCCCGCACGCCGACGCCGGTCTGCGAGGTGAGGTATGCCGCGAGGGCCTCCCGCAGCTCCCGGAACTCGCGGTCGGGGTAGCGGTTGAGGTGGGTCGCCACCTCGGCCACCGCCTCGGTGATGGCGGCGACGACATCGGGAGGGACCGCATACGAGTTCTCGTTGGTGTTGAGGCGCACCGGGACGTCGAACTGCGGTGCGCCGTAGGGCGTCCCGCCGCGCAGGTCCTCGCGCAGCAGGGCGGTGACCGCGGGTTTCACGGCGTCTGCGGGGTAGGGCCGGGGGCCGGGACGGCGTCGCCGAAGCGCGCGGTGACCGCCTCGCCGTGGGCGGGTAGGTCCTCGGCGTCGGCCAGGGTCACGACGTGGTGGGCGACGTCGCGCAGGGCCGCCTCGTCGTAGGTGACGACGTGGATGCCGCGCAGGAACGACTGCACCGACAGGCCGCTGCTGAAGCAGGCGCAGCCGGCGGTGGGGAGGACGTGGTTGGAGCCCGCGGCGTAGTCGCCGAGGCTGACCGGCGTCCAGGGACCGACGAAGACGGCCCCCGCGTTGCGGACACCGGCCGCCACCGTCGTCGCGTCGCGGGTCTGGATCTCGAGGTGCTCGGCGGCGTAGGCGTTGACGACGGCCAGACCGGTCTTCAGGTCGTCGACGAGGACGATGCGGCTCTGAGTCCCCTTGAGCGCCAGCGTGATCCGCTCGTTGTGCTTGGTCGCGGCGACCCGGCGCTCCAGGGCCTCCTCGACCGCGGCAGCCAGGGCCTCGCTGTCGGTGACGAGCACGGCGGCGGCGAGCGGGTCGTGCTCGGCCTGGCTGACGAGGTCGGCCGCGACGTGCTCGGGATCGGCGCCGTCGTCGGCGAGGACCGCGATCTCGGTGGGACCGGCCTCGGCGTCGATCCCGATGAGGCCCTTGAGCAGCCGCTTGGCGGCGACAACCCAGATGTTGCCCGGTCCGGTGACCAAGGACACCGGGTCGCAGACGGCGGGGGCGGGGGCGGGGCCGCCGTGGATCCCGTCGAGCTCGTCGAGCTCGTCCTCGAAGCCGTAGGCGAACATGGCGATTGCCTGAGCGCCACCGACGGCATACACCTCGTCGACGCCGAGCAAGGCGCAGGTAGCGAGGATCGTCGCGTTGGGGTAGCCGGCGAGGTCGCCGGTGTTCTCCTTCTGCGGGGGGCTGGCGACGGCGAGCGAGGCGACGCCCGCGAGCTGGGCGGGGACGACGTTCATGACGACGCTGGACGGGTAGACCGCGAGGCCGCCCGGCACGTAGAGGCCGACGCGGTCGACCGGCACCCACCGCTCGGTGACGGTGCCACCCGCGACCACCTGAGTCGTCGTGTCGCCGCGCCGCTGGTCGGCGTGGACGAGCCGGGCGCGCCGGATGGACTCCTCCAGGGCCGCCTGCAGTGACGGCTCCAGCCGGTCGAGCGCGAGCCGGAGCACCTCGGGGGGCACCCGCAGGTGCGTGGGGCGGACGCCGTCGAACTTTTCACTGAGATCACGCAGGGCCGCCGCGCCGCGCAGCCGGACGTCCTCGACGATGGGCCGTACCTGATGCATGGCCGCCTCGACGTCGAACTCGGCCCGGGGCAGCGCGGACCGCAGTGCGCGCACGTCGAGCGGGTGTCCCCGCAGGTCGAGTCTGCCTATCATGGGTCTGATTTTAGGCGCCTCGCCGGGGTCGGCTCCCGCGCGTCTCAGCGGGGCCGGGGCAGGGGCTCGTCCGGCAGGTCGACGACCAGCCCCGCTCCTTCAGACCCGAGCGTGAGCGAGCTCGCGCGCGGCGAACGTGGCGAAGGCGTCGCCGAGCGGCATGTCGGACATGCCCTCGACGAAGAGGAACTGCCCCTGAGGGTTGATCTCGAGGAAGACGACCTGCCCGTCGGGGCGGATCTTGAGGTCGAAGACCCCCATCCGGAGCCCAAGGCGCTCGGTGACCGCCCGCAGCTGGGCACCGAGCCTGGGGTCGACGGTCACCGGCTCGACCGTCATGTCGTTGGCGAGCCGCCAGTCCAGAGCGCCGCTGCTGATCCGGGCCGCGTGGACGTCGTCGCCGAAGACCATGACGCGCAGATGGTCGGTGCCCGGCACCTCCTCCTGGTAGATCGTCGCCGACAGGGCCATCTCGGCGTCGACGACGAGGGAGTCGACGTGCACCCGG
>JALZBI010000449.1 GCA_030947565.1 Actinomycetota bacterium | reverse complement strand
AGATGACCCGCGACCGACTCGGCATCCAAAAGCTCACGTTCATCAAGCGGAGGACCCTGCACACACACATCCTCCCGACCCCAACAACAGGAACCAGCACGACACGCGTTATTCAGCAGAGTCCTAGCCTCGTCGGAGCCGCCCTCTCAGCCGGGTCGGAGCCGGTGGTGGGGCCGCGGCTGACGAAAATGGCGGTGGATCCGACCCCTCAGAGGGGGCCGATCCACCGCCATCAGGTACACGGGGCTGTGGGCTCAGCAGGTGGTGCAGCCCGCAGGCTTGGCGCGACGGCTGTGCCGCGGGGACAGTAGCGCGTTGCGACCGTCCGTGCGCAGCTGGTCGAGGGTCGCGAGGTTGGGCTGGTGCTCGTCCTGCCGACGGGGGAAGGAGGTCGTGCGCGGGTCAGTGGTCGCCATGATGGCCTCCAGAGATCGAGGGCGGAGCGAGCGCACAACAAGCGCGGACGCGGTCTGTCCCGTCCAACGCCCGAACCCGTCAACGCATTCCTCGATCAGCTGCCAACCAACGCAGAGGTCTTGCTAAGCACCGAGGGCGGCGCCGACGACCTCCTTGGCCTCCGACTGCACCTCCGCCAGATGGTCCGGACCCTTGAACGACTCGGCGTAGATCTTGTAGACGTCCTCGGTGCCCGACGGCCGCGCGGCGAACCACGCACTCTCGGTGACCACCTTGAGGCCGCCGATCTTCGCCCCGTTGCCGGGCGCGGCCGTCAGCTTGGCCGTGATCGGCTCGCCGGCCAGCGCCTGCGCCGTCACCGCCTCGGGGGAGAGCGCTGCGAGCGCCGCCTTCTGCTCCCGGTTGGCGGCCGCGTCGATGCGGGCGTATGCCGGGTTGCCGTGCTTCGCGGTCAGCTCGGCGTAGTGCCGGCTCGGGGTCTTGCCCGTCTTGGCGAGGATCTCCGACGCCAGCAGCGCGAGGATGATGCCGTCCTTGTCGGTCGTCCAGACCGACCCGTCGAAGCGCAGGAACGATGCTCCGGCCGACTCCTCGCCGCCGAACCCCACCGTCCCGTCGAGGAGCCCGGGCACGAACCACTTGAACCCGACGGGCACCTCGAGCAGGTGCCGGCCCAGGTCGGAGGCGACCCGGTCGATCATCGACGACGACACCAGCGTCTTGCCGACCGCGGTGGAGTCGCCCCAGCCGGGACGAGCCTCGCCGTAGAGGTACTGGATCGCGACGGCCAGGTAGTGGTTGGGGTTCATCAGCCCGGCGTCCGGGGTGACGATGCCGTGCCGGTCGGAGTCGGCGTCGTTGCCGGTCGCGATGTCGTACTCGTCCTTGCGCGTGATGAGCGAGGCCATCGCCGACGGTGACGAGCAGTCCATCCGGATCTTGCCGTCCCAGTCGAGGGTCATGAACCGCCACGTGGGGTCGACCTCGGGGTTGACGACGGTGAGGTCGAGGTCGTGGCGCTCGGCGATCTCGGCCCAGTAGGCGACGGACGCCCCGCCCAGCGGGTCGGCGCCGATCCGGATGCCGGCCTCCCGGATCGCGGCGATGTCGACGACGTTGGGCAGGTCGTCGACGTAGCGGCCCATGAAGTCGTAGCGACCCACCTCACCGAGGGCCTGCTCCAGCGGGACGCGCTTGACCCCGGTGAGACCGCCGGTGATGAGCTGGTTGGCCCGGGCGGCGATGACCGACGTCGCGTCGGTGTCGGCGGGGCCGCCGTGGGTCGGGTTGTACTTGAACCCGCCGTCAGAGGGGGGGTTGTGTGACGGCGTGACGACGATCCCGTCGGCCAGACCCGCTCCGGTGCCGGTGCCGCTGCCGGCTCCGACCTTCCCCTGGTTGAGGGTGAGGATCGCGTGGGACACCGCCGGGGTCGGGGTGTAGCCGTCCCGGTCGTCGATGAGCACGGTGACGTCGTTGGCGACCAGCACCTCGATGGCCGACTTCCAGGCGGGCTCGGAGAGCCCGTGGGTGTCGCGGCCGATGAGCAGCGGACCGTCGACGCCCTGCGAGGCGCGGTACTCGCAGATCGCCTGGGTCGTGGCGAGGATGTGCGCCTCGTTGAACGCCGTGTTGAGGCTCGACCCTCGGTGGCCGGAGGTGCCGAACACGACCATCTGGTCGGGGTTCGAGGCGTCCGGGACGAGGTCGTAGTAGGCGTCGACGAGCGCGGTGATGTCGACGAGGTCCTGCTCCTGCGCCGGCTGGCCGGCGCGTGCTGCTGCAGAGTCGTTCACGGGGTCGTTCACGGGTCACGCTCCTTCGGGGACGAGCCAGACGGTGGACAGGGCGGGGACGGTGACGTTGACGGCGAAGGGCTGGTTGTCCCAGGACTGGTTCTCCGCCTGGATGACCACCCCGGCCGAGCTCGGTGCGTCGGGGCGGTAGCCGGCGGTGTCCATCAGCACCTTCCAGCCCCCTGGGCGCGGGACGCCGATGCGGTAGGGCTCGTGGGTCATCCCGCTGAAGTTGACGACGATGGCCATGACGGGGGCGTCGGAGGCCCGGTCACCGGCGCCATAGCGCAGGTAGGCGAAGGTG
>JALZBI010000448.1 GCA_030947565.1 Actinomycetota bacterium | reverse complement strand
CCAACGTCTCCGCGGCAGCCCGCTTCTGGCGGCTGCGACGCAACAGCTGACCGCGCACCAGCAGGGTCCGGCCGAGCTCGAGGGGGACGGGCAGGTCCTCGTGATGACGCAGAGCCTGGGCGGTCGCCTCGAGTGCTCCGGGCACGTCCCCCTGGGCCGCCAGTAGGAGCGCCTGACACCGCGACCCCAGAGCCAGAGCCCACGCCCGGTCGAGCCGCTGGCCGTTTTCCAACAGCTGGGCCACCAGAGCCACAGCCTCCTCCAGGCGGCCCACGCCGATGAGTGCCTCCGCCGCGTCGGGGGCGAACGGGGCCGCGGTCGGCTCCCCGTACCCCATCGCCGGGGCTGCCGCGATCAGTGGACCGAGAGCCTTCAGGGCCGCCTGGTAGTCACCGCAGGACACCTCCACGAAGCCCAGCGTCACCAGCGGCCAGACCCGGACGGCAACCGAGCCGCCTCGCTCGAAGATGGCGAGCGCACCCATGGCTTCCTCGCGGCACCGCTCGGCGTCGCCTTCGTACGCCGAGACCACCGCTTCGACGCTGCCCGCGATCGCCAGGGGGATGTCGGTCGCGAGCTGACGGGCGCGTTCCGCGGTGTCGTCGGCCAGCAGTCGTGCCTCGAGGAGGGCTCCCCTCCAGCACTCCACCATGACGTGGTGGAACGCCATGAACATGAGGTCGCTCTCCGCCCCGCGCTCGATCGCCTGGCGTCGCAGGGCGAGCAGGCCGTCCCGGGCCTGGTCCAGCTGCCCCACCCAGGCCAGCACCAGGCTCGCGATCAGCGACGGCCGCACCATGATCGCCGACCTCGACTCCCGATCCTCCAGCGCGAGCGCGCGGTTGAGCATGCTCTCGTCGAGGCCGAAGCCGCTGAGGAAACGCACCATGACCGTCCCCGCCAGAGCCTCGGCCAGCAGGGCGGCATCACCAGCTTCCTCCGCGCCGGACAGGGTGGCGGACGTGAGCTGAACTGCGTCCTGGATGCGGCCGAGGTTCACCAGCACGTACAGCTGGTCGACGGAGATCCGCACGCGCAGGAGGGGGTCCACCTCCGGCTCGGCCAGGGCCTGGTCCAGCAAAGCCGCCGCCTCGATGTAGCTGTCGTCGTGCAACCGGATGATCGCCAGCAGATGCAGGGCCACGGACCGCGTCGCACCCGGTCCGAGCGCGGCGACAACCTCCTCGGCGCTGATCCGGGCCCTGCGGGGGTCGCCGGCCTCGAACAGGTGATGCGCCAAGCGCAGTCGTCGCTCAGGGGTGTCGCCGCCCAGTTTCAGACTCAGCTCGAGCAGCTCAGCGGCCGATGCCGGCGCCCCGCGCGTCCGCGCCAGGGCGGCGGCTCGGTCGAGTTCCTTCAGTGCCTCCAGGTCCAGTCCAACCGACCCCAGCGCGCGGTGGCGGGCGCGTTCCACCGGATCCGTCACCTCGCTGGCCAACCGTCGGTGGATGTCTCTGCGCTGTCCGGCGCGGGCCATCGCGTAGACCCCCGTGCGCAGTAAGGGATGCGTGAAGGCGATGACGGGCTCGTCGAGCGTGAGAACGCCGCCAGCCTCGGCGGCGAACAGGTCGTCCTCGACCCGTGAGCGGCTCGCGTCACCGACGACCCGCTGGACGACATCCACGGTCGGGCCGGCCATCGCGGCCACGGCCAGCAGCGTCTCCCTGACCCTGGGTGAGAAGGCGTCGATCCGGGCGTTCACCAGGCGCCTGAGGTTCAACGGGAACGAGGACAGAGGCCCACCAGGTCGCACCTCGCCCAGGTAACGGGCCAACTCGAGAGCATGCAGCGGGTTCCCGCCGGAGGCCTCCAGGATGCGCACCATCGTCGGCCGTGGGTAGGCCGTTCCGAGCCGATCCCGCAGCAGCTGCTGGAGCGCGGCCGACCCGAGAGGGCCGACCGTCAGACGCCTTTCACCGTCGCGGTCGCCCGACTGGAGCCACCCGTCCTCGCCCCCCAGGAGATCCCCGCGCACCGTCGCGACCACCGCCACGCCGATACCGGTCCTCCTGAGTGCATACGAGATCGCCGACCTGCTGGATGCGTCCACCCACTGAGCGTCGTCCAGGGCGAGCAGCACGCTGGAGGTCTCGTGGAGCCCTTCCAGGATCGCCAGGAACGCCGCCCCCAACGCCCGCGAGTCGGTGGTCAGACTCGGGTCGCACGACCTCGCCAGAGCCACATCGATCGCCTCCTGCTGGCGGGAAGGAAGCGACGCGAGCACGGACGCTGGGACGTCCGAGAGAAGGTCGGCCAATGTCGCCAGGGTGAGTCCCGCCTCGCTGCTGGTGGGTCGTGCCTCCAGAACACACATCCCTTGCTCGTGGGCGAGGTCGACGGTCGACCTCCACAGCGCGGTCTTACCCATACCTGCAGGACCATCCAGGACCAAGCTGCCTGACGCCGTCCCGACAGATGCGAGAAACTCCGCGATGGCCAGCAGCTCTGACTGCCGCCCGAACAGTCCGCTGCGCACCCGCTCAGTTTGGTCCTCGAAGACACCGCGCGTATCGGCTCTGGTGATAT
>JALZBI010000447.1 GCA_030947565.1 Actinomycetota bacterium | reverse complement strand
TGCTCGAACAGCGACGTGGCGAGGTTCGCCAGCATGAGCCGCTCGTGCGCCGGACCGCCGCCGAGGCGGGGACCCTTGGTGGGGGTGGGCATGTTCTCTCCCTTAGGTTCTGGATGTCAGCGGACTGACGCGCTCAGTAGCTCTCGTCCTCGGCCAGCGCGCGACCCTCGTCGCCGTCACCGGTCTCCGGCGTCGGCGCGACGTCCGTCAGGTCCGTCATGTCGGCCATGTCGTCGTCGAAGTCGTAGTCGTCACCGTAGGTGTCGACGATGGCGCTCGGGTCGAACCCGGGCGGGCTGTCCTTGAGCGCCAGGCCCATGCCGACCAGCTTGGCCTTGACCTCGTCGATCGACTTCGCACCGAAGTTGCGGATGTCGAGCAGATCGGCCTCGCTGCGCGAGACCAGCTCGCCCACGGTGTGGATGCCCTCGCGCTTGAGGCAGTTGTAGGACCGGACCGTCAGGTCGAGGTCCTCGATGGGCAGCGCCAAGTCGGCGGCCAGCGCCGCGTCGGTCGGCGACGGGCCCATGTCGATGCCCTCGGCCTCGACGTTGAGCTCGCGCACCAGACCGAACAGCTCGACGAGCGTCTTGCCCGACGACGCCATGGCGTCGCGCGGGGCCATCGAGCTCTTCGTCTCGACATCGAGCACGAGCCGGTCGAAGTCGGTGCGCTGCTCGACCCGGGTGGCCTCGACCGCGTACTTGACCGTGAGGACGGGGCTGTAGATCGAGTCGACCGGGATCCGGCCGATCTCGGCGTCGCCGGCCTTGTTCTGAGCGGCGGAGACGTAGCCGCGACCGCGCTCGACGGTCAGCTCCATCTCGATGCGACCCTTGCCGTTGAGCGTGGCGATGTGCAGGTCGGGGTTGTGCACCTCGACACCCGCCGGGGGCGCGATGTCAGCGGCCGTGACCGTGCCGGGACCCTGCTTGCGCAGGTACATGACCACGGGCTCGTCCTGCTCCGAGGAGACGACGAGCGACTTGAGGTTGAGGATGATCTCGGTGACGTCTTCCTTGACCCCAGGGATGGTCTGGAACTCATGGAGGACCCCGTCGACGCGGATGGACGTGACCGCGGCACCCGGGATGCTCGAAAGCAGGGTGCGGCGCAGGGTGTTGCCGAGCGTGTAGCCGAAGCCAGGCTCGAGAGGCTCGATGACGAAGCGCGAGCGGTTGTCCGCCACGACCTCTTCGCTGAGCAGGGGGCGCTGTGCAATGAGCACGGTTCTCTTCCTTCCCACAGGCGACCGCTATTTGACGCCTTGTGTATGCCGCCTCCTCTCTGTCCGGGAGGCGGCCTGAGTATGCGGCGAGCCGAGTCAGCTCGCCGCATACCGTCGATCAGTTCTTGGAGTAGAGCTCCACGATGAGCTGTTCGGTGAGGATGGTGTCGATCTGCGCCCGGGTGGGGAGCTGGTGGATCATGATCTGGAGGCTGCCCTCGACGACCTGGAACCACGCGGGGATCGGGCGGTCACCGAACGTCTGGCGGGCCAGCTCGAACGGGAACGTCTCGACCGACTGCTTGCGCACGGTGATGATGTCGAACTGCTCGACGCGGTAGGACGGGACGTCCACGCGCTTGCCGTTGACCTCGAAGTGACCGTGGGTCACGAGCTGACGAGACGCCCGACGCGTACGAGCCAGGCCCGCGCGGTAGACGACGTTGTCGAGCCGCGACTCGAGGATGGTCAGCAGGTTGTCACCGGTCTTGCCGGGACGGTTGGCCGCTTCCTTGTAGTAGCGGACGAACTGCTTCTCCATGACGCCGTAGGTGAAGCGGGCCTTCTGCTTCTCCTGGAGCTGGGTGAGGTACTCCTTCTCCTGGATCCGGCGGCGGCCGTGCTGGCCGGGCGGGAAGGGACGGAGGTCGAAGTTCTTGTCGCCGCCGACGAGGTCGACCTTGAGCCGACGGGACTTCTTGGTGATGGGGCCGGTGTACCGAGCCATGTCAGATCGCTCCTACGTTCTTGTCGATGGCTCAGACGCGGCGGCGCTTGGGCGGGCGGACGCCGTTGTGCGGCGAGGGGGTGACGTCGCTGATCGCACCGACCTCGAGGCCGGTGGCGGTCAGGGAGCGGATGGCCGTCTCACGGCCGGAGCCGGGACCCTTGACGAAGACGTCGACACGACGCATACCGTGCTCCATCGCCCGGCGCGCAGCCGCCTCGGCGGCCATCTGCGCGGCGAAGGGGGTGGACTTGCGCGAGCCCTTGAAGCCGACCTGGCCGGCCGAGGCCCACGCGATGACTGCACCCGCGGGGTCGGTGATCGAGATGATGGTGTTGTTGAACGTGCTCTTGATGTGGGCGTGCCCCACGGCGACGTTCTTCTTCTCCTTGCGGCGGACCTTCTTGGCCCCGGCCGCAGCGCGCTTCTGAGGAGGCATTACTTACCAACCTTCTTCTTGCCGGCGACGGTGCGCTTCGGGCCCTTGCGGGTGCGCGCGTTGGTCTTCGTGCGCTGACCGCGCACCGGAAGCCCGCGGCGGTGGCGGATGCCCTCGTAGGACCCGATCTCGAC
>JALZBI010000109.1 GCA_030947565.1 Actinomycetota bacterium | reverse complement strand
GCGCCGGCGTTGGGACGAGGAGCACGCCAAGCTCAAGGCGCTGGTGCTCATGTACAAGCAGAAGGCGGCGTACAACGACGGGATGGCGTCGCGCTACCAGGCGGCCCAGACCCGGCTCGCCAAGTTCCTCGAGGCCGGGCCACCTGAGGCGCTGCCGCTACGGCAGCAGGTGCGGATGCGCCTCCAGGGCGGGCGCACCGCCAAGCGGGCGGTGGTCTGCCAACGGCTCGAGCTCGCGGTCGGCACCGGCGAGGCGGCGACCGACGCGCTCATGCGCCCCTTCGACCTCGAGATCTGGCTCGGCGAGCGGGTGGCGGTGCTCGGGTCCAACGGCTCGGGCAAGTCGCACTTCCTGCGGCTCCTGGCCCGGGGCGGGTCCGACCCTGATCGGGAGCACCAGCCGGTCGGGGACGTCGTGGCGGCGCCCGTCGCGCATACGGGGGTCGTCCGGCTCGGGTCTCGGGTGCGCCCGGGCTGGTTCGCCCAGACCCACGAGCACCCCTCCCTCATGGGCCGGACGCTGCTCGAGGTGTTGCACCGCGGCGACGAGCATCGGGCGGGCAAGCCCCGCGAGGAGGCGGCCCGGGCGCTCGACCGGTACGAGCTCGCGCGGGCGTCGGAGCAGACCTTCGACTCGCTCTCGGGCGGTCAGCAGGCGCGGTTCCAGATCCTCCTGCTCGAGCTGTCCGGCGCCACCCTGCTGCTGCTCGACGAGCCCACGGACAACCTCGACCTCGACTCCGCGGAAGCGCTGGAGGAGGGGCTCGACGCGTTCTCCGGCACCGTGGTCGCCGTCACCCACGACCGGTGGTTCGCCCGGGGGTTCGACCGGTTCCTCGTCTTCGGCGCGGACGGCCGGGTCTACGAGTCCGACGAGCCGGTGTGGGACGAGGGCCGGGTGGCCCGCGCGCGGTGAGGTGGGCGCAAAGTCCTGCGTGGCACCGACCGGCCCCACTACCGTGACGCCATGCGACATGTCGGGCTTGGGCGGGTATGCACGGGGCTGGGGGCGGCGGCGACCCTGACGGCGATGGCGGCGCTGGGGGCGTGCAGCTCGAGCCCGCCGACCCCCGTGGTGTCGACCTCGAGCGGCACCTCCTCGACATCGGCCACCTCCAGCTCGACGTCGAGCCGGTCCACCACGACGACGTCGCGCCCGACCACGTCGTCGGGCACGTCGACGACCAGCGGCGGGTCGGGCACGGCGTGCAAGGCCGGCACCGGGAAGGCCACCGTGGTGCCCTCGTCGGGCGGCGCCTCCGCCGGTCACGTCCAGCTGGAGGTCCAGGTGACCAACACCTCGAGCGCGCCTTGCACCGTCCGCGGCTACCCAGGCGTCTCGCTGGTCGCCGGCACGGAGGGTGCGCAGCTCGGTGCTGCCGGCCAGCGATCCCCTGGCCCCGAAGGCCTGGTGACGCTCAAGCCGGGCGCCAAGGCCACCGCGCACGTGCAGCTCGCCGAGGCCTCGAACTACCCGAACTGCGGCGTCACCGCGGCGGCGGGCTTCCGGGTCTATCTCCCGGACGACACCGCGGCGCAGTTCTCGCCGCTCGCGCAGCAGGGGTGCTCCAACACCTCGGTCGTCCTGCTCGAGGTGTCGCCCTTCACCACCTCCTGACCGCCCCTCCCCCGCCCCCCATCCCCACGCCCAGTTCCCACCCCCCATTGCCACCGGACTCACGACATTGTCGGTTCGGGCCGGTTCCGGCCCCGAAAACCGACAAACACGTGAGTCCGGTGGCGCGTCTGGGGTTGACAGGAGCTGCCGAACCTTCGCTCGCGCCGTTCTCAGCGCGAGAGCAGGGCGAGGAACCGCTCGGCGTCGCCTGCGCGGGGCAGGTTGTTGAACATGACGTACGGCGACGGCCGGCCCTCGACCAGGTCTCGCAGTCGGTGCAGCTCGTCATCGGTATGGACGTGCCTCGAGCCCGTGGTGCCGTGCAGCCGGTAGTAGGTGCGCTCCGGCGTCACGGTCTCGGTCTGCATCGGGTCGACCACGTGAACAAGGTCGAGCTCGGCGCAGAGCTCCGTGAGTAACGGCGTGGGCCAGTGACCACGGGGCTCCCACAGAAGCCGCCCGCCCGGCCGCTCCACCTGCGACATGAACGTACGCAGCCTACGGACGTTGTCACCGGTCGGGCCGAAGCTCTTCGGGCACTGAAGAAGCACGGCCGTCGCCCGCAGGATGCGCGCGCACTCGAGGGTGCGCTGCCAGCCCGCAAGGACCGCAGGGGTCGTCCGGAACGCTCCGACCTGACCCCTGGCGCTGTCAGGCAGAGGCCGCTTCAGGCGCCGGTAGGTAGGGCTGGTGGACCCGTGCGTGACGATCTGCGACGCCTTGATCGTGAACTCGAAGCTGGCCGGCACCTGAGTCCGCCAGCGCGTCAGCACGGCATCGGCTGGCGGTTCGTAGAACGTGTGCTGCACCTCGACGACGGGGAAGCGACGCCCGTACGAAGACTGGGAGACCGTCCAACCACACAGGCCTACGCGAACGTCCACCTGCCTAGCGGTCCCTGGTGTGAGGCGGGTCATCCGACGCCCTGCGCGGCAGCTTCCAGCGGGCCATGCCGCCGAGTATCCCTGAAAGGATAGAGACTGAGCACGCACCCCATCGACAGGGGCATCGTCCCGCCGCCGGCCGGCATGAGTCTGCGCGGGCGTTGAGAGTCGCTCGCTTGCGTGGCCTACTCGTCCGGGGTCTGCCGACGTCTGCGCGTTGCGCGCGGCGGCCGCCACCAGGAACTCAACAGTCGACCGACTACGTCTGCGCATCACGACGGCGAGTGGGACGCTGGGAGCGGTGGGGCAGCGAACGTCGATCTGACCTAGGAGGTCACCATGCTCACCAGTGCATCCGTCACCGCGAACATCCCCGCCGCCGACCTCGACCGGGCCCGGTCGTTCTACAGCGAGACCCTTGGGCTGACGCCGGTCATGGAGGCGGACGGCGCCGGGATGCTCGTCTACCGCACGGGCGGTGGGACGACGTTCAGCGTCTACCAGACCGAGTACGCCGGCCAGGCCGGCCACACCATCGCCCAGTTCCACGTCGACGACGTCACGGGTGAGGTCCGCGCCCTGCAGCACAAGGGCGTCGCGTTCGAGACCTACGACATGCCGGGCGTGACCTGGGATGACGGGGTGGCCAAGATGCACGGCATGGGCCAGGCGGCATGGTTCAAGGACAGCGAGGGCAACATCCTCTGCATCGACTCGGGCTTTCCCGAGAGCTGAGCCGGCCCAACCCGCGAGGGGTTGCGTGCGACGAGCGTTGCGCGGTCGGTCTCAAGGGTCATCCGGGCCAGCCCGATCACACCGCCGCCCGTGCTGCCGCGTCAGGACGTTGGCTCACGCCCGCTGGCCCATGGTCGAGGGGGTCTTGCGCGGTGGCACCGATGAGTTTCCTTTCCCGGGAAAGTCGGTCTATGCATGAAGGTCCTCTTTCCTGCGCTTCGGGTGCGCGACCTCGACGCGTCGCTGGCGTTCTATACGTCGGTCGGGTTTGACGTCGTCGGGCAGGTGGAAGTCGGTGGCGGCACCAGGATGGCCATGCTGGCGGCACCGCAGGAGAGTGACGTCTCCTTGGAGCTGGTTCACTCGGACTCCCGCGGCCCGGTGGCACCCGGCGGGCTCGACCATCTGGCGGTGCAGGTCGACGACCTCGAGGCAACCCGAGCGGCCCTGTCGTCCGCCGGACTCGACATCGGCCCGGCCGAGACCCCTGGCGCCCCCGACGGGCCGCGCACCGCATGGGTGGTCGACCCCGACGGCTACCGCCTCGAGCTCGTCGAGTGGCCCGCAGGTCACCCCCAGGGCATGACCCGCACAGACTTCGAGCCGACCACCACGACGGCGTCGCGATCCTCGTGCTCACCTACCACGTGAGATCGAGGTGCACGTGCTGACCGTCCTCCTCGGCAGGGGACACCGCCTCTTCGACGGCCTCGGCGGGCCGGTCGAGCTCGATGCCACGCGGGTGGTGCAGGGGCGCGACGGCCCGCACCTGCGCTACCGAGTCGTGCGCACCTCCTGACCCCTCGCCCCCACCCGCCGGCCAGTGCTCGCCGGTCATCCCGATCGCGCAGCATTGATCGAACCGGCGCTCAGCACAACCAGGCCGCCGGCCGACGACGCCCGGTACGCGTGACCGGGTGACCGGGTGACCGGGTCACCCGCGGGATGGCGGGAGGGCGCCCGCGAGGTGCCGCGAGGTTCCGACGGCCAGCCAGAGGATCACGAGGCACTCCACCACGGCGATGATCATCAGCTGCAGGCTGTTGAGGCTCGCAAAGGCGCCGAGGACGACCATGGCCGTGGCGACGACGAGCAGCTTGAGGATCGTGACGAGGGTCAGCACCGAGAACGGCCGGCCGGCCACCGCCCGGGGTGGCCAGCGCCGCAGGTTGAGGATGGCGAGCACCAGGCACAGCAACGCACCCACGATGGCGTTCAGCCTGAACACGAGGGCGGCTCCCGCTTCCGTGCCCGACTCCGTCGTGGCGACGCGGGCATACAGCCAGAACAGGGCCAGGTCGCCAACGAGCACCACGAGGGCGATGGTCGTCCGGGCGCCAGCCGGGATCGCGACTCCCCCTATCCCCGGCGGACCCGCCCCCCCGCTGGGTCGCTGGTCGGTCACACGGTCGCCCTGGGCCACGCGGCACCCGGGTACGCGGTGTTCTCCGAGAGCTTCTGCGTCAGGGTCGTGTTGGCACTCGAGCACTGCGACTTGAGGATCTCGACCGCTCCCCACGCCGCCGCCGCGAACACCCCGACACCGATGGCGGCCGCGAACGGGGCGGTCGGTGCAGTGATGATGCCCGCAGCGGCCGCGATGGCGGTGATGATGGCGGCGACAAGCACGGTGAGGGCGGAGATCATCACCGTCCAGAACGTCTTGATGCCCGTCGCCAGGTCCTTGAGCGCCGTGCTGATGCCGTCGGTGAACTGGGTCTTGACGTACTGCAAGGCCGTCTTCTGCAAGGGCATCTGCTGTTTGTACTGCTCGGCGGCCGACCCCTTCCAGGTGTCGTCGACCGACAGGCCGGCCAGGTCGGCGAACCCGACGCGGGCGCTCACGTGTGAGCCCACGGTGCTGCTCCACTCATCGGCTGTGCGCGTCAGCGTGTCGGGCGACCCCAGGTTGGACAGCACCCAGGCGAGCTTGTCGAACGCGGCGTTGATCTTGTCGCAGAGCCAGTTCCAGCCTTCTTTGAGCTTGTCGGCCACCCAGCCGAAGCCCCAAGGGATCCAGTCGAGGATGTCGTTGATGGCGTTCTCGAGCTCCTTGACCTTGGCGTAGAACGTGTCGACGAGATCGGAGATCTGCTGCGCGGTCGGGTTGGACATGGTTGCTTCCCCTCTACGTGTAGTCCCACGTGCCCTTGTAGGACGCCGTGGCCTGGGCCTCGTTCTCCTGGTAGTTCTTGCGCACGGTGCGCAGCGTCGTCGCGATTGCCGTCGTCTCGGTGGCGCCGCCCTCGAGCAGCCCGGCGACCTTGCTCTGCAGCGCGCTGTAGGTCCTGGTGAGGCCCGTCCAGTCGGCGGCGAAGCTGAGATCGGCCGTGGTCAGGGTCAGGCCTCGGGCGGTCGCGCCCTCCGTCGTCAGGACGGTGGCGGTGTCGTCCCAGTTGGCCGCGTCCTTGCCGAGCGCCGCCAGGGCTACTTCATAGGTCATCGTGTCTCCGATCCGTCGGTGTCGTGCTCCAGCTCCGGTCCCTATACCGCTCTCAGTCGCGCAGCCCCACCTCGCGGGCCAGGGCGACCGGGTCCTCCGTGAGGCGCCGCAACCGTCCGATGGAGCTGCGCTCGATGATGGCGGCGGTGTCGTCGTCGCCGAGCCGGCGGTAGGCGTCGTGCACTGCCTGGAGGCTCTCGCGTCCGACGTTGGTGGCGTGGGCCTGCTCAGCCCAGGTGCGGTCGAGCTCGAGACCCTGCAGGGTGCCGTTGCCGAGCAGGGTGGCCCTCACGTGGCCCGAGCCGCTCGAACCGGTGTACTCGCGAGTCGTCTGGTCGCGGACCTGCGCCGACACGTCATCGATGGCTGCCGTCATCTCGGAGATGAGGTCGTACAGCGCGCTCATCGTGCCACCGGCTCGCTCGGCGGGCTGGTTGCGCGTGGCCTCGGCCAGCTGGCCGGCCAGGGTCTCGTGGAGCGCAGGCAGGGGTGTGCGGACCGGCGGCCGGTCCTGCTCCTCCACGACGAGCGCACCCCACTGCTGCGCGCGGGTCGTGGCCGCCACCATCACGGCCTCAGCGACGGCCGCACCAAGCGAGTCCGCCGAGTAGTGGTCTCGCCACGCCGGGCCGACGGCGATGCCGGAGATGCGTCCCTGCGGGTCGAGCGTGACGGAGACCGCCCCATGCCCGTCCTTCGCCGTGACGGGCGTCAGCTGCTCCTGAGCCGAGCCGTAACGCCCCGCGGCAACGCTGACGTCCTCGTAGAGCTGACCGAAGTCGTCGGACGGGTCGGGCACGGGGTCTCCTCTCGGGTGGGCGCTCGCCAGCCTTCATACCCTTGCGAGCCGGCGGAAGGGTCGCATGAGCACCGGTGCCTAGATGGGGTGGGCTTTGTTCACCGACATTCGGCAGCCTCTCAGGCAGGGGTTCAGGCAGGGGTGCCTGGGTCACGCTCGATGGGGCCGACCGCCAGAGGGGCGAACGCCGTGACGGTGACCCCCGCGTCGTCGAGAGCCGCCCGGACGGCAGTGGCCATGGCGACAGCCCCCGGGGAGTCTCCGTGCAGGCATACCGACTGCGCGTCGACCAGGACCTCCGTGCCGTCCTGCGCCGTCAGCCGCCCGTCCACGACCAGGCGGACGACCCGGGCCGCGACGACTGTCGGGTCGGTCACGAGGGCGCCCGCCTCGGTCCGGGGCACGAGTGACCCGTCGGCCCGGTAGCCGCGGTCGGCGAACGCCTCGGTCACCGCGGTCAACCCGGCCGCCGCCGCGACGCCCAGGAACACCGACCCCGGCAGCCCGAGGACGGGCAGCCCGGGGGAGTAGTCGGCCGCCGCCTGCACCACCGCCTGAGCCTGGCCCGCGTGCGCGGCGACGGCGTGGTAGAGCGCGCCGTGGGGCTTGAGGTAGGTGACGGCGCCGCCGGCCGCGCGGGCGATGCCGTCGAGCGCGGCCAGCTGGTAGAGGACGTCGGCGTAAAGGTCGTCGG
>JALZBI010000446.1 GCA_030947565.1 Actinomycetota bacterium | reverse complement strand
CACGCCGACCACGTCGACCACGACGACCACGACGACCACGCCGACCACGCCGACCACGCCGACCACGCCGACCACGACGACCACGACGACCACGACGCTGACGACCGCGTCGACCACGACGCCGACGACCGCGACGACCGCGTCGACCTCAACGACGGCGCCGTAAGGGGTCGCGGCGCCGGACTGGGAGCGCCTGGGGCGCTGGTAGACTCTTGGTACTCGACTCCGAGGCGCACGGCAGCGCCACGACGCACCCGATGCGGCGTACCGAGGAGCGAGTCACCCCCTGATCGCCGAGCATCCGCTCGTCCCGGTCCGTCCGGGGGTGGCCCACCGGTCGGCCATCGTGGCCGTCTCGACGTCACCCCTGAGGCTCGTCTTGCACGGTCACGCTCGCCACGTGGCTCGAGGCGCGTCTGCCCGAGTCACCGTTTCGAGAGAGCTGATCTGTCATGCCCAAGACCCCGTCCTCCGGCGCGCCCAAGAAGGCCCGGTGGTCCACCGCCCAGAAGGCGTCGGCCAAGAAGAAACCCCACCGGGGGGCGAGCGCCTCGCACCCCACGAGCGTGCGCTCGCGGGGCCCGTATGCCGGCGGAAGTGCCCCGGGTCAGGGCGAACGGCCCGCGCGCGACGACCGCTACCCCCGCCATGATCGTCTGGACCGCCCGGGTCGCGACGACCGGCCCGCGCGCGACGACCGCCCCGTACGCGACGACCGCTCGCAGCGCAGCATGCGCCCGGCGAGGGACGACCGTCCCGTCCGTCCAGCCCGTGCCGACCGTCCGGCGCGCGACAACCGCTATCCCCGTCGGGACCGTCCCACCAGCGACGACCGACCCGCCCGCTATACCCGGCCCACCCAGCAGGAGCGCCCCATGACCGACGACCGACGACCCTTCCGCGACAGCCGTCCCATCCGTGACGACCGTCCCGCCCGCGACGACCGACCCGTCCGCGACGACCGCGCGCCCCGGCGCGACACGGCGCCCCGCGGCGCCTACCCGGGCCGCACCGACCGCCCGGTGCGCGACGACCGCCCGAACCGTCCCGACCGCCCCGCCCGCGAGGCGTCGCGTGAGGCCGGCCCGCGCTTCGACCGGAACGACCGTCGGCCCGCGCGGCCGTTCCAGGCGCAGCGCGGCCACCACGTGCCCAGCCACGTCGAGGCCGGCTTCGACCCGGAGGCCGAGCGGCTCGCCGCAGACTCGTGGACCAAGTCCACTCGCGCGAGCCTGAGCGACGGTCCCGTCGAGGTCGCCGCAGACAACGGCTTCACCGCTCTGGGCCTCCCCGAGCGGCTCGTCGAGCGACTGGCGCGGGACGGCATCACCGAGCCCTTCCCGATCCAGACGGCGACGATCCCCGACGCGCTGGCCGGCCGCGACGTGCTCGGCCGGGGTCAGACCGGCTCCGGCAAGACCCTGGCCTTCGGCCTGCCGACGCTCGCCCGGCTCATCGAGGAGGCTCCCCGCTCGGCGCCGCGCCGACCACGTGCCCTGGTCCTCGTGCCGACCCGCGAGCTGGCGATGCAGGTCTCCGACGCGCTCGAGCCCCTCGTCCACGTCCTCGGCCTGCGCCACAAGCTCGTGGCCGGCGGGCTCAGCTACACGACTCAGATCAACGCGCTCAACCACGGCGTCGACCTGCTCATCGCGACGCCCGGCCGGCTCAACGACCTCATCGAGCGCGGCGCCGTCGAGCTGCAGGATCTCAAGATCGTCATCCTCGACGAGGCCGACCACATGGCCGAGATGGGCTTCCTGCCCGAGATCACCCAGGTGCTCGACCGGATCCCGGAGGGCGGCCAGCGTCTGCTCTTCTCAGCCACGCTCGACCGCGGGATCGACGGGCTGGTGGCCCGCTACCTGACCGACGCGGTCACCCATTCGACCGACGACGCGACCGCCTCGGTGACGACGATGGCGCACCACGTGCTGCTCATCGACCCGCAGCACAAGAAGGTCATCACCGCCGAGGTCGCCAACCGGGAAGGCCGCACGCTGGTCTTCGTGCGCACCAAGCTCGGCGCCGACCGGGTCGCCGAGCAGCTGCGCGAGCAGGGCGTCATGGCGGCCTCGCTCCACGGCGGCCACAGCCAGGGCCTGCGCAACCGGGTGCTCGGAGGGTTCCGCGACGGAACGCTGCCGGTGCTCGTCGCGACAGATGTCGCGGCCCGTGGCATCCACGTCGACGACGTCTCGGTGGTGCTCCAGGTCGACCCGCCGGCCGACCACAAGGACTACCTGCACCGCTCGGGTCGCACCGCGCGCGCCGGTGAGACCGGCACGGTCGTCACCCTGGCCCTGCCGCACCAACGGCGCACCATGGAGCGTCAGCTACGTGACGCCGGTGTCGACGCGGTCCCGACCCGCGCCGTCCCCGGTGACGACGTCCTGGCGGCCACGGGAGCAAACCCGCCGAGCGGTGTCGCGGTGTCCGAGGACGCCTACCGTCGTCTCGTCGAGGGTGAGCGCCGTCCCCGGCGTGGCCCGGGTGGGTCCGGTGGGCCGGCCGGTCGCGGTGGCTTCGGCGGCCCGGCCGGTGCC
>JALZBI010000108.1 GCA_030947565.1 Actinomycetota bacterium | reverse complement strand
GTGCAGGACGTCGTCATGCTGCTCGTGGTCGCCGTGCTCGTGGTCAACGTCGTCGTCGAGCTGCTCTACGTGCTCATCGACCCACGGCTGCGGGTGGCTCCCCGGTGACCGCCGGCGCCCGCCCGCCCGAGGGTATGACGGCCGGCCCGGTCGGTGAGTCGGCCTCCGCCCGCACGCCTACGGCATACACGTCTGGCGCACGGCGGTTCGGACCGACCCTGCTCGTCGGAGGAGCCATCGTCGGAGTCGTCGTCGTCATGGCGCTGGTGTCGTACCTGTGGACCCCGTGGGACCCCACCTTCGTCAACCCGGTCGACCGGCTCCAGGGCTTCTCCGCGCGGCACTGGCTCGGCACCGACAAGTTCGGGCGGGACGTCTTCTCGCAGATCCTCATGGGCGCCCGCACGACGCTCTTCGTGGGAATCGTTGCGGTGGGCGTCGCGGCGGTCGTCGGCGTGCCCCTCGGCATCCTCGCCGCGATGGGGCCTCGCTGGTTCGGCGAGCTGATCATGCGCGGAAACGACCTGCTGCTGGCGTTTCCCGCCCTGCTGCTGGCGATTATGTTCAGTGCGGTCTACGGAGGCTCGACGCTGGTCGCGATGCTCGCGATCGGCATCGCCACCGTGCCGAGCTTCGCCCGTCTCGTGCGCAGCGGCGCCATGCAGGTGATGCGGACCGAGTACGTCCTCGCGGCCCGAGCAGCCGGCCGGCGCCCGTTCGCGATCGGCCTGCGGCACGTGTTGCCGAATGTCACCGGCCTGGTCATCGTGCAGTCGTCGGTGTCGTTCGCCATCGCGGTGCTCGCCGAGGCCGCGCTGTCGTTCCTCGGCCTGGGCACCCCTGCCCCGACGCCGTCCTGGGGGCGCATGCTGCAAGAGTCTCAGGAGCTGTTGTTCGTCGCACCGCGGCTCGCGGTGGTGCCGGGTGTGGCGATCGCCCTCGCGGTGCTGGGGTTCAACCTCCTCGGCGACGGCCTTCGGGACTATCTCGACCCGCGGTTGGATAGGAGCCACGGCGAAACGCCGCGAAGCGGCGGTTCGGCGAAGGAGCGCCGATGACGGCAGCCGTCCGAACAGAACGAGACTCCGTCGCAGGCAAAACCGTCGTCCACGTGCGCTCCCTGAGCGTCCGGGTGCGTGGCATCGCCCTGGTCGACGACGTCACCTTCACGGTCGACCGGGGGGAGCGGGTCGGGCTGATCGGAGAGTCCGGGTCAGGCAAGTCGCTCACCGGGCTGTCCCTGCTCGGGCTGCTCCCTGAGGACCTCGAAGCGTCAGGGTCGGTGCAGCTGCCGGGGTCGGACCTCGAGGTCGTCGGCGCCGACGAACGGCGGCTGGCGCGGGTGCGCGGCCGCGACGTGGCCATGGTCTTCCAGGAGCCGATGACGGCCCTCAACCCCACGATGCGCGCTGGAGACCAGGTCGCGGAGGCCCTGACGATCCACAGGACGGTCAGCGAACGGGCGACGGCCCGCCGGCGGGCCGTGGAGCTGCTCGACCAGGTGCGGTTGCCCGACCCCGCCGACGCGGCGCGGGCCTACCCGCACCAGCTGTCCGGCGGCCAGCGGCAGCGTGTGGTCCTGGCCATCGCGCTGGCCAACGACCCTCAGCTGCTGGTCTGCGACGAGCCCACCACCGCGCTCGACGTCACGGTCCAGGCCCAGGTGCTCGACCTGATCGTGCGGGGGGTCGAGGCGCGAAACTCCGCTCTGCTGCTCATCACCCACGACCTGGCCGTCGTCGCGACCGCCTGCGAACGGGTGCTCGTCATGTACGGAGGACGGATCGTCGAGGCCGGCCCGGTCGACGAGATCTTCACGCGGCCGCGCCACCGCTACACCCAGGGTCTGTTGGCCGCATCCGACCTCGTCGGCGGACCGGCCGAAAGCGGCGCACGGCGGCGGCTGACCACCATCCCCGGCTCCGTCCCGCCCGCCGGACAGTTCCCCGACGGCTGCGTCTTCCGCACCCGCTGTGCCCACGCCACCGCCGAGTGTGCCACGACCCCGCGCTGGAGTGGCGCCGACGCTGCCCATGGGTACGCCTGCTTCCACCCGGCGCTCAACCCACCACCGGCTCGTGCTCTGGACCGCGCCGAAAGAGGGGCGGTCCAGAACGCGAACCGAGGTGTGGGCGGGGCGGGGGCGGGGGTGAGGACTGAGGTACCTCCGGCGGCCATCTCGGTGACCGACCTGGTCCGCGACTACCAGCGGCCGCGGAGCTCACTCCTGCGCCCTGGTCCCGTCGTCCACGCGCTGCGGGGGGTCAGCTTCGACGTGGTCCCGGGTGAGCGGTTCGGCATCGTCGGCGAGTCGGGGTGTGGCAAGTCGACGCTGCTGCGCCTCCTCGCCGGCCTCGACACGCCGACCTCGGGCGAGGTGCTCGTCGGCGGCACGGACATCGCCCATCTGCCGGAACGGCGGCTGGGCTTCCTCCGCGAGCGGCTTCAGCTGGTCTTCCAGGACCCGATGGGATCGCTCGACCCACGGATGCGGGTGCGCGACATCGTGGCCGAACCGCTGATAGCACAGGGAAACCGGGCGCCTCAGGACCGCGTGACCGCGCTGCTGGAGGAGGTGGGGTTGGGGGCCAGTGCGGCGAGCCGGTACCCCCACCAGTTCTCCGGCGGGCAGCGGCAGCGCATCTCCATCGCCCGCGCCCTCGCCCCGCACCCGGCGATCCTGCTTGCGGACGAACCCGTGAGCGCCCTCGACGTGTCTGTGCGCGCCCAGGTGCTCAATCTCATCGACGACCTCGTCGAGGAGCTCGAGCTGACCCTCGTCTTCGTCTCCCACGATCTTTCGGTGGTGCGCCACCTGTGCGACCGTGTTGCCGTGATGAGCGCGGGGGAGATCGTGGAGACCGGACCCGTCGAGCAGGTCTGGAAGCATCCCCGGCACCCTTACACCCAGCGCCTTCTCGCGGCCGTGCCCACGATGCCGAGAGCGTTGTCGGGGGCGACCACCACTGACCTGGTGGCCGCCAGCTCGGACACCGGGCGTCATGCACGCGAACTCCATGTACCCGAGCCACCATCCGAACCTCAGGAGGACACCGATGTCCCAGACCAGCGCTGACTCCGCCTCAACCGAGTTCTCGCGCCCCGACTACAGCCGGCTCTTCCGGCTCGACGGCCGCACCGCGGTCGTCGTGGGAGGGGGTAGCGGGATCGGCCGCGAAGGCGCACTGGCGCTGGCCGCACAGGGGGCGACCGTGATCTGCGCCGACCGGGACGTCGCCGCGGCCCGGGAGACGGTCGACCTGGCCGCGAGGGGCCCGGGCGAGGGCGAGCTACGGGCATACGAGCTCGATGTGCTCGACGAGTCGGCGGTGGCGCGAGCCGTGACGGAGCTCGGAACGGTGGACGTCCTCGTCTACAGCGCCGGCACCAACGTACGCAAGCGCCTTCTCGACTATACGACGGACGACTTCGACCGGGTCATCGGCCTCAACCTGCGCGCCGCTTTCACGACGGTGCGGGCGTTCGCGCCGGGGATGGCGGAGCGGGGGTCAGGCAGCATCATCGGTCTCGGCTCGATCCGCTCGCTCACCGTCGAACCGGGACAGAGCATGTATGCCGCGACGAAGGCCGGTCTGCTGCAGATGTTCCGGACGGTCGCGGCCGAGCTCGGCCCGAACGGGGTGCGGGCCAACGTCGTGGCCCCCGGCGTCGTGCGGACCCCGCTCACCGGCCAGATCATCGCCGACCAGGGCTGGGCCGACGCCTACGCACAGAAGAACGCGTTCGGCCGGTGGGCGGAGCCTTCGGAGCTGGCCGGCGCGATCGTCTTCCTCGCGTCCGAGGCATCCTCCTACGTCACGGGCACACAGATCCTCGTCGACGCCGGATGGACGGCGATCGACGGCCGCTACACGCCGCCGAGCTGAGATTCGTTTGTCACGCGAGCCCCTACGGCCCTCATTCGTCCTCCACGACCATCGCCAGCCACGGCCGCACTTCGACCTGCGGCTCGAGGAGGGCGGCGTGCTGCGGTCGTGGGCCGTCCCGCGCGGTCTGCCGACATCGGCCGGCCAGAACCGGCTGGCCATCGCGGTGCCCGATCACGCCATGGACCATCTCGCGTACACCGACGAGGACAAGTCGGTCGCCGACACCGGCTGGTGGGAGGAGGAGTCGAGGGACGACCGACGCATCGTGTTCGTGCTGCACGGTCGCGGAGGATGCCGGCGCTACGCCCTGATCGAGACCGGCGACACCTGGCTGCTGCATCTCACGAAGGACCAGCCGCAGTGAGCTCGCGCGCCGCGTGCATGGGGTGAGCCGAGCTCGCGCAAGCCGGGTAGGCGGTCAGCCAGACGGTGGGAGACGGCCGGCGGGTCGCCCCTTGCCCGATGAACAGGACGTCGGTCACCCCGACCGCCACGTAGCCCTCGACGGTGGCCTGGCGCCTCGGCGAGATGGCGATCACCCGCGAGCTGTTGTGGCACAACGGGACCGAGGTGGGGCTGGAGGACGTCGGCCCGGGAGTGCGCGCCGTGATGACGTTCCGTCCGTCAGGCCAGCGATCATCGTTTCGCGCACGGCTATCCATGCGTTCGGCGCTGATCGGTCGTCACGTCGCTGATCGGTCGTCACGTCGCTGAGGTGACGCGCCAGCGGCATACCGCTGCTCGACGGTGCCGCTCAGAAGCTCGAGGAGCGTTGCCAGAGGTTGATGCCGCCGTCGACGGCATACCGGTCGATCTTGGTGAGCTCGTCGGCCGTGAACCCGAGGTTCTTCGTGGCCGCCAGGCTGTCCTCGAGCTGGGTGGCGCTGGACGCCCCGATAAGCACGGAGGTGACCCGGTCGTCGCGCAGCACCCAGGCGAGGGCCATTTGGGCGAGCGACTGGCCGCGCGCCTTGGCCAGCCGGTTGAGGGCCCGCACGTGCTTGAGCGACTGCTCGGTGAGCAGCTTGGGGTCCAGGGACTTTCCCTGTGCTGCACGGGAGTTGGCGGGTATGCCTTTGAGGTACTTGTCGGTCAGCATGCCCTGGGCGAGTGGGGAGAACGCGATGCAGCCGACGCCGTTGACCCCCAGCACGTCGAGGAGGTCTTCCTCGACCCAGCGGTTGAGCATCGAGTACGACGGCTGGTGGATGAGCAACGGCGTCCCTAGCCGACGCAGGATATCGACCGCTTCCTGGGTGCGGGGCCCTGAGTAGGAGGAGATGCCCACGTAGAGCGCTTTGCCTTGGCGGACGGCCGAGTCGAGGGCGCCCATCGTCTCCTCGAGCGGAGTCGTCTCGTCGAACCGGTGGCTGTAGAAGATGTCCACGTAGTCGAGGCCCATCCGGCTGAGGGACTGGTCTAGGGAGGAGAGCAGGTACTTGCGCGAGCCGCCACCCGAGCCGTAGGGCCCCGGCCACATGTCGTAGCCGGCCTTGCTGCTGATGACCAGCTCGTCGCGGTAACGCCGGAAGTCCTGGGCGAAGATCGTGCCGAAGTTGCGCTCGGCCGACCCGTAGGGCGGTCCGTAGTTGTTGGCCAGGTCGAAGTGGGTCACGCCCAGGTCGAAGGCGCGACGCAAGGTCGCCCGCTGGTTGTCGATGGGGACGTCGTCGCCGAAGTTGTGCCAGAGCCCCAGGGAGACCGCCGGGAGGTCGAGTCCGCTGGCGCCGCAACGCCGGTAGGGGAGGGAGTCGTAACGCGAGCGCAGGGCCTGGTAGTCATCCGCGTGGAGGGGCATGAATCCATCCTGCCGTGCCGTCGTCGACCTGGCCACCGCCCGGCGACGTGTACCGACGGCGGCGAGGGCCTCCGACGTCCGGATGCAGAGACGTGCATACCGGCAGGCCGACAGGCGCCGGTATGCTCGCAACAGGTCATGAGTGTCAGCGTCAAGCCCCGGCTCGCTGACCGGCAACCCTCCAACCGCGGTGGGGTGCCCCGGGTGAAGACCTGGCCGAGGGCTCCGGATCTCCGGGACCCGAGGCAAGCGCGGAGCATCCGCTCCCGCACCGTCGCCGGTGCGCCCCGTCCGTCGGGACCGTCGGTCACGGAACGACCCGCATACGGACGACCCCTGAGGTCTTGACAGGCAAGGAACCACTGACATGAGCGACACCCCGAACTGGTCTTTCGAGACGCGACAGATCCACGTCGGCCAGGAGCCGGACAGCGCGACCGGCGCCCGCGCGCTGCCGATCTACCAGACGACGTCCTACGTCTTCAAGGACACCGACCACGCCGCGAACCTGTTTGCCCTCAAGGAGTTCGGCAACATCTACACGCGGATCATGAACCCGACGCAGGACGCCGTCGAGCAGCGCATCGCCTCGCTCGAGGGCGGGGTCGGCGCCCTGCTCGTCGCGTCGGGCCAGGCGGCCGAGACGCTGGCGCTCCTCAACGTCGCCGAGGCGGGCGACCACATCGTGGCCTCGCCGTCGCTCTACGGCGGCACGTTCAACCTGCTGAAGCACACCCTCCCGAAGTTCGGCATCCAGGTGTCGTTCGTCGAGGACGCGACCTCCCTCGACTCCTGGCGCGCGGCGGTCAAGCCCAACACCAAGGCGTTCTTCGGCGAGACCATCGCGAACCCTAAGTCGGAGATCCTCGATATCGAGGGCGTCGCCGCAGTGGCGCACGAGGCGGGTGTGCCGCTCATCGTCGACAACACGATCGCCACGCCGTTCCTGCTGCGCCCCCTCGAGTACGGCGCCGACATCGTGCTGCACTCGGCCACGAAGTACCTCGGCGGCCACGGCACGACCATCGCCGGCGTCATCGTCGACGGTGGGACGTTCGACTTCGGGAAGGACCCGGAGAAGTTCCCGAACTTCAACACCCCGGAGGAGAGCTACCACGGGCTGGTCTTCGCGCGTGACCTCGGGGTCGGCAGCCCGCTCGGGGCCAACCTCGCCTTCATCCTCAAGGCGCGGGTGCAGCTGCTGCGCGACCTCGGCTCGTCGATCTCGCCGTTCAGTGCGTTCCTCATCGCCCAGGGGCTGGAGACGCTCAGCCTGCGTATCGAGCGTCACCTCGAGAACACCCACAAGGTCGCGGCGTACCTCGCCGGCCACGCTCAGGTCGAGAAGGTCGTCTGGGCATCGCTCGAAGGCGACCCGAACTACGAGCTGGCCAAGAAGTACGTGCCCCGCGGGGCTGGTGCGGTCCTCGCCTTCGAGATCCAGGGCGGGCTGCCGGCCGGGAAGAAGTTCGTCGAGGGCCTCACCCTGCA